>JACMPA010000017.1 GCA_014377695.1 Candidatus Saccharimonadota bacterium | reverse complement strand
TCGATACCGAAGCCGGGGCTGGAGTTAACTTCAAGGACCAGTGGACCATGGTCACTACGCATCATGTCAACGCCGCAGATTGGCAATCCCATAGCCTTGGCGGCCCGTTGCGCAGTCTTACGTTCTTCTTCGGTCAACCGTATAGCGGTACCGGTACCACCCTGATGCAAATTGGAGCGGAAGTCATCATCGAGGCTCTGACGCTGCATACTGGCTACTACTTTGCCGTTAACCACAAAGGCTCGAATATCAGTACCGGCGCTTTCGGCCACGAATTCTTGGACGATAAAGCTCACGCCCTCGACGTAAAAGGCTTGCATTACTGCCTTGGCCGCTTTTTTAGTCTCGGCTAGCACCACACCATTACCGTGAGTGCCACGAGCGACTTTAATGATAACCGGCGCACCACCCACTTGATCCAGGACGTCATCAAGGTCGGCCGTCTCGCGGGCAAAAACGGTTTTTGGTACACCAATGCCGGCCTTAGCTAATAGCTGGGTGCTACGCAGTTTATCTCGGGAACGGACTAAAGCAATCGAAGTCGTCGTCGTAAACACATTCTGCATTTCGAACTGGCGGACGATGGAGGCACCGTAGCTCGTTAAGTTGGCCGCAATTCGCGGGATAATAACGTCGATATCGTGTAACGATTCACCTTCGTAACGCACGACGGGTTTGTTACTTTCGAGCGTAACGTAACACTTAGCATAGTTAATGACTCGCACTTCATGGCCCCGGGCCAGAGCTTCGTTGCGCAGGCGCTTGGTTGAATAATTACCTGGTCCTTTTGACAAAATGGCAATTTTTAAGCCACTGCCCTTTTTGCCACTGGCAGTGAGGATTGTTTTGGCCATATCTTGACGTAATTTCTCGGCTTTCTTTTGTTCGGCTTCGTAGAGTGGATCACCATCGGCAACATCGACTAAGAATTTGCCATGTAGAAGTTTTCGACCGAGCAGAATCGGGTACGTCTTTAGTGAGCGGTCCGCCAGGGTGAAGGTGGCCCGAACTTGCCGATCCTTGAGCGTGATTCGCAGTTTGACCTTGTAGCGCAGTTCCTTTTGACCAAACGAGTTAGCAACGCGGGTTAATTCATAATCAGGTTTGGTAAAATGCTGAACTCGGCCAGTGTAATACTCGCTACCTTGACCAAATAGTACAAAGTGCAAGCCATCGTCTTTTTCGACGACATCGCTGACCCACAACGAGCTACTGTCGGCCCCAGTGTCGACTTTGGCAGGGACATTAACCAAACCAAAATCACGCAGCTCTATTTTTTCTGCGCGGCCGATGATACTAAGTGGTTTGCGTGCTGCTGTCATACTGTATATTGTAGTTCTTAGGCTTAGTTTTTCGATGCAATACGTTCAAATACTATTAAATAAGTGAACAATACGGATTATACCACAAATGAATGATTTAAGCAATAGTATTTATGCCTATTATGTAACGCACTTCTCTGAATTAAGCGAGTCTAAGCAGCTACACTTCGCCTCACGCCTGGCCCTTTGGTCGAATGATGCATTTGGGCTTGATGAGCTTGCTTACATTCGATCAGCCGTAAGTTTCCAAAATGACCCGGATGCGGCATTACGAGCGGTCTATGATGAAGCCCAGCAAACTATTCATCACGGGTCCAAAAACGCTGCAGCCCTCCGGGCGCCTTACTTCGAGAAATACCCACAACTACGGGCCGTAGCGATGGTGTTGTTTCGTCTGACGTTCCTAAAAACAATCTACCAACTTGATGGTAAAAACACGTTATTTGAGCTCTTTCCAAAGCCGCAACTCGACGAGTTGATGCAGCAGCTACTCGCTGACCACAAAGCAGTGTCTGTTTTATCGACGCACGCTATCAATGTGTTGTATTTGTATAGTCGCGTCGTGCTAGAAGACGAAGATTATTTTGATCCAGCGCTATTTCTGGCTATCGGCGCCCAGCAGTATACCTTAAACGACCCTATCCATTTACAACTTTACATATATTTGTACACCCACTGCATCATTGGTGAATCAAACTTTTATTCTAGGCAGTTGCCGGCCAGCTATCTGCCGATTTACCGTCAAATGATGGATGAGTTAGAGTCCTGTATCGAGGCACGTTTTGGTGAAATTAATTTGGATAATAAGTTCGAGTTTTTGGTTTGCTGCAAGCTAGTTGGCAAAGTGTCGGCGCTTGAGGTTAGAATATTCGCCGAAGCCGAACAGTCGGTGTCAGATGACGGCACGTATGTAGTCGACCGACATAATTCTAATCCGCAGACTGCTAACAGCACTTTAGATCTATCGGAGCACCGCAACGTGTTATACATTATGGCTACTCGTGAGCCGAGTGGGCTAGCTAGTTAATCTGGCTAAGGAAGAATTCACGTACTAACACGGCCTTTTCGTCGGTAAAGGCGCCGGTCATCAATTGTGGTTGTGAGTTAGCTTCCAAGAAGTATGGCTTGCCGTCTTCGACGCCGAACATGACGTCGACACCTGATATGGCGTAGCTGCAGGCGTCGGCAAAGCGACGAGCGTCAGCGAGTACATCTGCCGGGAACTCGGCAATGTTCACGAGTGTGGCGGCACCGCCTTGTGACGTATTGTTGAGGTGCGAGCCTTCACTCCCTTTTCGGTGTATGACGAGTTGCTGATCGCCGACGATCAGGAGGCGATAATCGCCGTCGTTGGCAATGTACGTTTGGGCTACAAACGCGGTAGCCGGCTCGGCGGCAAGCAATTCGTTCAAATGTGCTTCGTCACGGACCAAATAGTTACTGTGACCATGGCCGGCATGTACTGCTTTGAGGATAACTGGGTATTCGAATTCTCGATCTATAACTGCTGGTAAATGATTAGCGTGGGTCGATACGGTTTTGGGGTATGGCAAATTTAGCTGCGCCAAACTGTGCATCTGGGCCAGTTTGCCAAATGGTGCACGTTCGCCGTAACTGTGGTTGCCATACGGCACGTCCTTTTCGGCCAGGTACTGGCAAATAATTGCTAGCTCATTCAATGCCGGTGCTAGTTTACCGCGGAACCAAACGAAGTTGAATGACTCAATTGGCTCCCGGGTTTCTGCAATGTAAATAGACCGGCTGGGACCGTCCAGCACGTGTACCAGCTCGTCGACATGTACATGGCTAACAGCGATTTCATCACTCGACACACCGAGAGTAACTTGGACGTAGGCTGCGATCATGCTGAGCGGCTCTAACGTACTAGCGTCTGCTCGTTTACTACCGACGACTAAGATTTTCTTCATACTTCTCTAGTGTATCAAACCCATGAACTAGTCCGGCTAGCATGGCAGCTTCCGCCTCATCCCATAATGAACCGATTTGAATAATGGCATCTTTGTCGAGATTCTTTGGATTGCGAAGATTCCACGGACCGATGCGAACTGGTCGTTGATTGACTTCGCACAGTACGTCACGCATCGTGCCGTGGGCATCAATGCCACGCATGACATCAATGGCGATAACGTTATTACCATTACCCGGTTTGCTCCGCAGTTCGTCATGCACAGCGTTGATGATGGCGTGAATCTCGTCGGACATATCATCAGGGTGCACAAAAGCGCCGTAATGATCATCTTGCAAGATATCAGTATCGGCCGAACCTTTGAGTCGGGCGATACCACCGATAGCTTCACTCGCCACCGATATAATGCGCAGATTATGAATACCATGGATGTTATGTTCGGGCATACCGCCGCTAGTGTCGATGAATTCTTGCACCAAATAGCTACCTGGCTTGAGGTTTATTTCCGAATTTTTATCTAGTATTTGTATACCCTCGCTACGCTGACCAGTGATTGGTTTGACGATGACCCGTTCGCCATCGAGCAAGTCAAAAATAAAGCCTAAACCTTTTTCGCTGATCTTTTGGGTTCGTGGATGGACGTCGGGCATGGCGGCATAAATGCTGCTTTTATCAGCAATAAAGTGGTTGACCACTGGGTGATGCAACATCGTGATTGAACGATCGGCATACAGCGGCCTCTGGCGCAGGCTTAGTGTTAGGTCGCGGACGAAGCGTGGCTGGACCTTGGCCCCGAGCACCTGACGATTAATATCATATGGTGCACTAAAGCTGTGATCGAAGGGATTAAAACTGGCATGCGAAGTCACAAAGCAGGTTTCTACTTCGTTACGCTGTAATGCGCGGGCTAGTCCAGCATAGCGGACACTAAAACGTTCAGCGTTTTCAGGTGTGTCTTCAACTAGAGGCATGAGGATAACCAAGTCTGTTCTAAACTTAGATATCATGTTACTAAATTATAGCATGTTGTATTCTTTTTTACAACTATTTAACAGCGTGAGATGCGGCTACGAAGTGGAAACAAAGAAATATCACGCCAGCAATAAAAGCCAGTACACAAATCATCAGTGGTATGAAGCCTTCTTGGGAGGTCTTGATAGGCATGAGCTTTATCATCTTGGCTGTATTATCGCTCAAGCGGTACGCTTTGTACAGCCGTGTTGCGTAATAGTCACAGACGCTCACCTCGCTTCCGGATTACATGCCAGCCCAAAAGTAGGCGCTGCGTGACTTAAAACAGACCGTGCTTTTTGGTCGGGGCTTTGAACTGTTCGAGTTGCTCACGTTGTTGCTTATTGAGCTTGGTTGGAGTGTCGACGATAATCGTAACGATATGTGCACCTCGGGTTGAGCCCTTCATGTGCGGCACGCCGTGGTTGGAAAGCTTAAAGTCAGAACCGGACTGTGTACCAGCTGGCACCTTCATACGAACCGGTCCATCTACGGTGGCTACCTCGATTTCGATACCGAGGGCGGCGTCCACCATTGGGACATGCTCACTACTGATTATCAAATCGCCTTCACGAGTGAATTGTTTGTGTGGCTTAACGCGGATGTTAACGTACAAGTCGCCTTTGGGACCGTTAGCAATTGCTTCACCATGCTCACGTAATCGAATCGTTGCACCGTCGTCCACGCCAGCTGGGATTTTGAGGTTAATGTGTTGGCTTTTGGCCTTAGTACCTTTGCCGCCGCAAACACTACAAACTTTTTCTGGAATTTTGCCGGTGCCTTTGCACTTCGGGCAAGTTGCGGCTTGTTGGATATTGCCAAATACCGTGCGAGCAACCGTCACGACTTGGCCACGGCCTTCGCATGTATCACAGGTTTTCATTTCATATCCAGGTTCTACAGTCGTTCCTTTGCAATGTTCACAGGTATCCTCGATGTTCAGATGTAGTTCAGATTCTGTGCCAAAGACGGCTTGTTCAAAGGTGATTTCAATACGTGATTCGACATCGCGACCTCGACTTTGACGGTGCTGACCACCACCCCCGCCGCCGCCAAAAAAGCTACTAAATATATCGCCGAGACCCATATCGCCGAAATCAAAACTCTGGCCCTGACCCTGGCCGAAACCACCGCCGTAGCCTTCGTAGCTACCACCACCATTACCGCCAACACCGGCATGACCAAATTGATCATAACGCTGCTTCTTTGTTGCGTCTTTGAGGACTTCGTAGGCTTCGTTCACTTCTTTAAACTTATTCTCATCACCACCTTGGTCTGGGTGGTGTTCGATAGCTGCGCGTCGAAAAGCCTTTTTGATCTCGTCAGCTGAGGCGTCTTTCTTGACGCCTAATACTTCATAATAATCACGTTTATCGGCCATAATTACTCCACTTCCAATTTCATACGCTGATTATATATGCCCTGATTGCATATAAAAGCTTCACCTACAGGTTCAAATCCGACCCTTGAGTACAGCCGTTGTGCATTACCAAGCCGTGAGTTGAGCATAATCCTCTCGGCACCCCGTTCTTTGGCCTCTAAAATTAGCCGGCGTACGGTCATCTCTCCAAACCCCATCCTTCGATACATCAGCAAGGTAGCCACCTTAGACATTTCGAATGACGTTGGATATTGAATGTCGCGCTCAAGGCTAGCAACCGATACTAGCTTAGTGCCGATACTTGCACCTACCGATATAACACGGTCGGTCTCATAATCAATTGGTCGAATAGCTTCTTCCACATCGGCTAGGCGACCAGTTTCTAGCACCTTACGTACATACAGCAAGTTGTCGAACTCATGAGGTTCGAGGATGTGAGTGCTGCGTTCTAATAAGTCGGCCATAAGTTATTATTGTACCTTGTTAGCACTCCAGACTCAAGAGTGCCAAATTGATTAATGCCGGGTAGGCAGCTTGGTGACATCAGTAGCTTGGTATGCCTGCCGAAGTGTGCTGGCTGCTAAAAGGATAATTCCTGGCGGCACTGGGCAACCCTCAAAGGCATCATCAGGTGTGGGCGCTGTATCGGTCAAGATCCACCCAAAACCCACTTCATACGTTTTGCAAAATCTAACGGAGGCAACATTTTCACCAATCGCTCGGACCTGAAGCTCTACGAGTCGACGAGGTATACCTTTGACCCGATCGTCATTCAAAAGCCGATGGCCCAGATACCGAGCATTGAGCTCAAGGCCATACATCTGCCGGCTTGGTGCCCCTGGCTCACTTATATCGCGCCCCAGGTCTAGTGAAGTCATTAGGCTACATAGATGAAACTGTTGGCCTGCAAAAGCATCGCGTCTGATGTTAATTGGTACCTCATTCGCGATTAATCGGAAGTCCGCATCGAGTATTGCAGTCGGTGTTGCGTTTTCCGATGGAGTCTCAAATGATTGTTGTGATGACATATTTTGTATGTTTAAGAGCGGCTACTAATTTTGAGTATACGCTGGCGCAGGCAAACCACAAGCAGTTTATATCGCCATCACACGTATCACCCGGAGTGGGGGTTACAAGCGACTAAAGACGCCACTTGCGCCACGCCGGAGCTGTTCAGTAACAGTCTTATATTCGTCTGGATGAGGGACCGTCACGTCTATATATCTCCAGTTGCCTAATTTCTTAGCTGTTTCTCGCTGAAATTTGAGGTCAAATGGATAGTCTCCGTTTTTGGTAGCGATACCGAAACGGGTAAGGTGAGCATACACCGAATAGACGGCAAGCTCTTCCTTGCCGATAGTTAAATCCAATTCGAATAATCGAGCGAGCGCTGTCTTATTGATGTCTCGAAAGCCAAACATAGTCAGGGTAATGTGGCTTCTCTTGGGTGCATGGATCGGTGCGTTAAAGGCGATATACCCAATAGTGTCGTAGCTCGCTTCTGTACCGTAGTCTGCTGTATCAGATGACCAGACGTACGCTGCATTGGTGTTATGCGGCGCTAATACAGGGCTCGTACACGCCTCGCTACGGACTAGGCTGTCATACGACCGTACCTCGTTCCAATACTCTTGGCCGGGGAGTTCCCTGTTTTTCTTTATCACAAACCGTACGTCACTACTGCGTACATATCAGCTTTCAATCACTCTGCTTTTAGGACAACTATTCCGCATAGCTTCGACAACACCTAGCATCTCGCTCACGTAGCCTTCCGCTTCAGATTCAGTGAAGAATTTCTCGTCATCGTCGTCTAATCGACCTTCGTCTAATTCGAGTGAATAGGTGAAATCATCAAATTCTACGAGCAGGTAGTGTCCAGCGGTAAGTTCGCCACTCATCTGGCAGAGTAATAAATACTGCTCTTCGATAGCAACTTCCTTACCAGAGCTGATGTCAGTAGCTTCGCGGCGCCGGAATGAACCAGAATGTACAAATACAGAGCCGTCACTGGCATCTTCAGAAGTTGGAGCCATTGGTGAGTATTCGCAGTCGACCAAGGCGTCTTCAGTTGCGATGGCAATATCTTGAACCAAAACATCGTAACTCTTGTGCATCAGTATTTTATACCACTTTGACGAATGAAAGTAAACTAATCAATGCTAGGGTCAAGGCTGGCGTTCACCCATTTGATGGCATCATCGTTCTGCCGCGTAATTGGGAGCTGCTTCAGTACGAAGGCGTTACAGCTATGCAACATTCGTATCACTAGTCATCGTATTCGGTTCCACATGTAAAACAATAAGTACCGTCACTTATTAGTGGCACAACCCGCTTCTCTGCGCTAAAGCAGCTTTTACAATAGTGCGGTCCTTCAAGATCATTAGAATCGAGTAAGCAAGCTCTGCCTTTAACAGCGGCAAGTTTCGGTTCATCTTCTCGACGAAGGCAGTTTCCCACGAGGTAAGATTCTCTTCTTTGTATTTGAGTATTTCTTGCCTAGCAGCCATGAGCGCCTCATCGAACTGCACGTGAGAAGCTCTTTTTCCAAGAGCTCCTACGCGCGGGATTAGACTAAGCGCATCATTAGCCGCGTTAGGATCCACTACTTTTTCTCGTCGTCGACCACTTCGCCTTCGATTGGTCCGTCTTCTTTCTTGTCTTCGGTTGATTCTTCAGTATCCGCTGGTGCATCTTCACTTGGGGCTGCTTGCTCGTAGAGCTTCGCACCAATTGGCATGAGTTTATCATTGAGTTCTTTGGCGCCAGTTTCTAGCTTGTCTTTGTCAGCTTTCTCGTCAGCGAGAATCTCTTTAGCCGCTGTAACGGCTTCGTCGAGGGCCGTCTTGTCTTCATCAGCTAGCTTTTCGTCGTTATCTTTTTTCAGCTTCTCAGCTTGATAGACGGCACTATCGAGGAGGTTGCGGGCTTCGACGGCTTCGCGCTTGGCTTTGTCTTCTTCGGCGTGAGCTTCTGCGTCCTTGGCCATCTTTTCAACTTCGGCTTTATCGAGTGAGCCAGAACCTTGGATGGTAATATTCTGCTCCTTGCCTGAGCCCTTATCCTTAGCAGTGACATTCAAGATACCGTTGGCGTCAATGTTGAAGGTTACTTCGATCTGTGGAACGCCACGAGGAGCTGGTGGGATGCCATCGAGGATGAACCGACCAAGCGTCTTGTTATCGGCAGCCATGTCGCGCTCACCTTGTAGTACGTTGATTTCTACTTGTGGCTGACTGTCGCTGGCGGTCGAGTAGACTTGGGATTTGCTAGTTGGGATAGTGGTGTTGCGCTCGATCAGCACGTTCTTGAGACCACCTTCGGTTTCGATGCCAAGGCTTAAAGGTGTGACATCTAGAAGTAGGACGTCTTTGACGTCTCCCTGCAACACGCCACCTTGAATAGCCGCGCCAACGGCGACAACTTCGTCAGGGTTTACACCCTTCATTGGGTCTTTGCCGAAGATCTTTTTGACCTTTTCCTGAACGGCTGGCATGCGGGTCATGCCACCGACGAGGACGATAGCGTCGATTTCGCTGGCCTTCAGGCCAGCGTCCTTCATCGCCTTTTCGCAAGGAATGGCGGTCTTGTCGATCAGCTCGACAACTAAGTTTTCGAGCTTCGAGCGGCTGAGCTTGTATTCGAAGTGCTTTGGACCATCAGCATCAGCGGTCAGGAATGGCAGGTTGATGTCGACTTCTTGGGCTGTGGAAAGTTCAATCTTGGCCTTCTCAGCTTCGTCACGCAGACGTTGCATGGCAGCATTATCGTTACTAATGTCGATGCCGGCATCTTTTTTGAACTCGTCGACGAAGTGATTGACCAGTACGCGGTCAAAGTCGGCACCGCCTAAGTGAGTATCGCCATTGGTTGCCAAAACTTCGATAACTGATTTATCATCACCGCTCATGCCAACTTCTAGGACGGATACGTCGAAGGTACCACCACCGAGGTCGTACACAGCAATCTTCTGGTCTTTCTTTTGATCCAAGCCGTATGCGAGAGCCGCTGCAGTTGGTTCGTTGATGATGCGCTTAACTTCAAGACCAGCGATCTTACCGGCATCTTTGGTTGCTTGGCGCTGGGAGTCGTCGAAGTAGGCTGGGACGGTGATAACTGCTTCGGTGACGGTGTCACCAAGGAAAGCTTCGGCATCAGCTTTCAGTTTGCCGAGGATCATGGCGCTGACTTCTTCAGGGCTGTATTCCTTGCCATCAAGCTTAACTTTCACACCGTTACCGCTCTTGACGATCTCGTACCCCATCAATTTGAGGTCACGCTGGACTTCCTTATCGTTAAAGTTACGACCAATCAGGCGCTTTACTTCATAAATCGTGTTCTTTGGATTGGTGACTTGCTGGCGGCGAGCAACTTGCCCAACCAGACGCTCGTTGTTCTTGTTTACCGCCACCACAGATGGTGTCGTGCGATTGCCTTCGCTGTTTGAGATAATTTCCGCTTTGCCAGCCTGCATGACCGCCATTGCTGAGTTAGTTGTACCAAGGTCGATTCCTATTATTTTTGCCATACGGTTTGTTACCCTTTCATATTAAAAATCAATTACATTCTTAGCAGACGAATAGTTAGAGTGCTAATACCATTCTATCATAAAAAATTAGCACTCTCATGTCAAGAGTGCCAAATTAAATGTCATTATCCTCTCACTGTCATCCTTGCGAACGCGACGATCCAGAAAGAAGCTACGACTACTTTTGTTTTCTGGATCGTCTGTCGGAGCCAAGGATGACAGAGTTGTTATTCCCAATCTGTAGATAAATCATGCCAACCAGGGCTCACGCCTTCAATGAGTTCTATTTTCCAGGCTCGTTTCCAGTGTCTTAACTGCTTTTCGCAGGCAATCGCAGCATTACTATCGTTTGTTTCCTCGAAATAAACTAATAGTTTTACATCGTATTGCTTCGTGAAGCCCTCTATGAGACCCTCTTTGTGTTCGGTAACTCAGCGAGCTAAGTCATTTGTGACACCTATATACATCGTGCCATTCTTGGCGCTGGCTAGAATATATACGTAGTACGTGTTCATTGTTTTTGTCATCCTCAATCAAGTTAAGGATGACAAGTTAGAAAGAATCGAGCTCGTTATTTGGTGGTAACGCGGACCATGGCGTGGCGAATGACTTCCTCACCGATTTTATAGCCTGATTGTAGTTCTTCACTCACAACTTCGGTTGTTCCTTCACCTTCTTCGGCGCTGATAGCATCGTGGTACCGTGGGTCAAACGGCTCATCGACGGTCTTGATACGCTCGACGCCTAAATCGGCTAATGTTCTCTCAAACTGCTTGACGACACCTTGGACGCCTTTGATGTACTCGTTATCAGCCAGTTCAGCTGGTACATGCTTAAGTGCGCGTTCAAAGTTGTCAATAGCCGGCAATAGGTCGCGGATGACGCTTGCTTTGACGACACTCTTTAGACTAGTTGTCTGCTCATCGTGGCGACGACGGACATTAATAACATCGGCCCGCTCGCGTTGTAGCGCATCGGTTAGGTCTACTACTTGTTGCTGTAGCGTCAGAACTTCTTCGCTTGGCTCATCAGGTTGTTTGGCTATTTTTTTGTCAGTCATGTTATTTCTCCTCGCTGCTATTACATTCAACTGTATTTTTTATAATTCCGACTTCGGTTATGTATTGGGCAATCTCGGCCTGATTCAGTTCACTCTGGCGCCTGTCTAATCGATCGCACACTTCCTTTACCACCATAAAACCACTAGCAGCCGCGATTGGGGTAAGCACCGGGTGTTTCATGAACTCCAAAATGCCAAATTGGATTAGCGACGTAGCCGGTTTGCATATTGTTTCGCTTACATCGTCAACCTTCTTTAAAAAACTAAGCATATAATACCTCTTCTAGCGTCTCGCCGGCATGACGGACGAGTGACATAACTTCACGGTAACTTTGACGAGTCGGGCCAAGGGTACCGATGTAACTGTGATCACTGTACGGACTACGGAAGCGGCTGATTATAAGGCTGACGCCAGCGGTGCGACCGATTGGGTTCTCGGCACCGATGTAGACACTGAGCGGCTCATTAGGCGCTGCCTCACGCAACCATGGCTCCAGGTTGTCGAGCAAGCTAGCAACTTGCTGCACTTGGCTGCCGCGAATAAATTCTGGCTGGCCGAATAAGTTGCTGAGGCCGCTCATATATAGCTGATCACCAATTGTGGCTAAGCCAAGGTTATGCGTAAGGTCAACGAGCGTATCAACGGCATTACGGATTGTTCGCTCCGGTAACCCGCCATCTTGCACTCGGGTGGCCAATGCCTTCTCGATACGGCTTTCGGGTAGAACAGCACCATTAGTTAAATCGTTTACATACGCACGGTAGCCTTTGTCGGTCGGGATGCGGCCAGCACTAGTATGGGGCTGTTTGATGTAGCCTTGGCGCTCTAATTCAACCATTTCGGCACGAATGGTTGCTGATGATACGTTGAATACCTTAGCCAGCAAGCTGCTACCTACCGGTGCGGCAACTTCAGCATATTGCTCCACTACAGCGTGGAGAATTAGTTTTTGGCGCTCTGTCATAGGCGGTATTATAACGTTTTGGCACTCAAATGTCTAGAGTGCTAGTTGGCGAGGTGGGCTTTGGTGGCCGCGAGTAGTTCTTCAGCGACTCGCAGACCATGCGCCTGCTCTTCGGCCGTATTAGCCCCCTGTTGTACCGCGGAATGAATCTTCTCAGCAGTCTGCACGAAGGTGTCATTGACGACTATCCAGAAGTCATCATGGCTTAACGCGATCGTCAGTTCACTGATCGCGCTCTGTAAGCGGCGGCGAACCTCGTCATCTGGCAGATTGCCACGATTCTCCATGCGAGCCATCCATTCATCAAAACTCGGTGGGACTATGAATATCGTTATCACATCAGCTTTCAGAGCTCTGATTGTCGCTTCACCAGTAGTCTCGATATCGGTTATCGCTACCTGATCCGCCTTGTGTGCAGCTTCAATCTCCCGAATGCTGGGCCCTGATACTTGCTGTTCATGGATGATGGCCGCTTCAATGAATTCACCCTTTTGCAGATCAGCGAGTACGTCATCTTCTCTGCGGAACCAGTATTCACGACCGTTCAGCTCAGTCGGTACACCGTCTTTTACCCGTATCTCACGGGTAGTATCGGACACAACATAGTGATAGCCACCGGACTTGACCAGCTCACCGATGATGGTGTTGCGTCCACTAGAAGTCGGACCAACAAGTAACACAATCTTGGTAGCCGACAGTGTCGCTTTTGCCGAATCAGAAAGCTGATAGTTAGTTAACACTTTTCGAAATAGATCAATTTGTTTTAACTCATTCATGGTACAGTTATACCAGATAGTAACAGATTGAGGAACCGTGATTGCCACAGCAGCCCCTGACTTTGAACTACTAGACCAAGACGGTACGTTGCGCCGGCTTGCTGATTATCGCGGCCATTGGTTAGTCATCTATTTTTATCCTAACGATCGATCTATTAACTGCACCCGTGAAGCTTGTCATTTCCGCGATGAGCAAAAGATATTGGTTCAGTTTGGCAATGCAGCTGTGGTGGGTATAAACAAGGCATCAGTGGCAGCACACAAAAAGTTCTCAGATAGAAATTATTTGAATTTCCCGATTCTCAGTGACCCAGGCCACGTTGTAACCGAAGCCTACCACGCTTGGCGTTCTAACTCAGCACCCTGGTACGACCTCGCGTTCGGCACTCGTCGAAATACGTACATCATTAACCCGCAAGGCCTCATCGTCAAAGAATACTTAGGTGTTGCTGCCCGGAATCACGTGGAGACTGTCATCCGGGACTTGCAGGAACTACAAGCGGCGGAACCAACTACGGTCTAAAGCGCCACTACATAAGCTGCATCTATCTATGGATTTAATTAACACTCCAGCACCCGATTTCAGATTATTTGATCAAGATAATGTTGAGCATGCGCTGTCTGACTACACTGGCAGATATGTCGTACTGTATTTTTACCCTAAAGACGATACACCTGGTTGCACCCAGGAAGCCTGTGAATTTCGTGATGCCCGTGAGGTGATTGCTAAACTCGGCAACGCGACGGTGATAGGCATCAGCAAAGACAGCGTTAAAGCTCACAAGAAGTTTGCGGATAAATACGATCTAACGTTTACGCTCCTTAGCGACCCAGACCACCGGGCTATCGAAGCCTACGGCGCCTGGCAAGAAAAGAGCATGTACGATAAGACACTTATGGGCATCCAGCGCTCCACATTCATCATCGACCCCGACGGGATGGTCGTAAAAACCTACCCTACAGTCACGCCTAAAGAGCACGCCGCAGCAATCATCGCCGACCTCCAAGCATTACAAGCTGCTTAGTCGCGCTTAAGCATCACCGTAAAGGCTTCGGCTGGGATATCGACTTTACCAAACTTCTTCAGGCGCTTCTTGCCTTTTGCCTGCTTCGCTAGCACCTTCTTTTTACGGGAGACATCGCCACCGTATAAGCCGGTTGTTACGTCTTTGCGGTAGGCTGAAATGTCTTCGCGGGCAATGAATTTGCCGCCAATGGCCGCCTGCAAGGCAATTTGGAAGTTATGACGTGGTACGACGTCTTTGAGTTTACCAACAATCTCGCGGCCTAAGCTTTGTGACTCCGAACGGTGCACCATAATACTTAACGCGTCAACGATCTCACCGGCTACGTAAAAGTCTAGCTTTACCAAATCTTCGGCTCGATAGTCATCGAGCTCATAGTTGAATGAACCATAGCCGCTGGTGATACTCTTGAGCTGATCGTAAAAATCAGTTAGTAAATTGGCAAGTGGCGCTTCAAAACTAATTACTGCCCGTTCATCGACGTAAGAAACGTTTTTCTGTATTCCGCGCTTCATCGATATCAACTGAATTACCCCGCCGATGTAATCTTGCGGTACTACGATCTCACCCTTGATCCATGGCTCACGGATTTCGGTGATCTGAGACACGTCAGGTAAATCAGCGGCTGATTTAATATCGACTTCGTCGCCATTCGACAACGAAACCTGATAATCGGTCGATGGATTAGTAACTACTAATTCAAGGTTATACTCACGCTCGAGTCGCTCCCGGACAATGTCCATGTGTAATAGGCCAAGGAAGCCAATGCGCACACCAAAGCCCAATACCGGCGAATTTTCTGGCAAAAACTGCAGGGCTGAATCGCTTAGCGAAAGTTTCTCTACCGCCTCTTTTAGTTCATTATAAAACTCATTTGATTCTGGAAAGAAGCCGGCATACACGAACGGTTGGACTTCCTTGTAGCCGGGTAGCTGCTCGGTAGACGGATTTGCGAGTAGTGTTACTGTGTCGCCCACTTTAGCCTGACGCGTACTCTTCAGGTTAGTAACTATATAGCCAATCTCGCCACTTTCCAGACACTTGTTAGGAGTCATGCCTGGCTTAAGCGCGCCAACTTCCAGTGCGATGCCGTTTGCGCCGGTAGCAATCATCTTGATTTGGGCAGCTTTATCGATTTTGCCATCAAATACACGGACATAGAGGATGACGCCGCGGTAATCGTCATAATAGCTATCGAATATCAATGCTCGGGTTTCAGCTAAGCTGGTTGGCTTAGGTGCTGGAATCAGCTCAACGACCTTTTCAAGTACTGTTTCGACCCCTAGGCCGGATTTGGCCGAAATCAGCAGAATATCCTCTTTTTTACACCCCAACAGATTGATAACTTCAGCGCTGACTCGCTCAACGTCTGCGGCTGGCAAGTCGATTTTGTTCAGAACTGGGATAATCGTTAGCTCAGCTGCTAATGCAAGGTACACATTGGCCAGCGTCTGGGCTTGGATACCCTGAGAAGCGTCTACTACTAATAAGGCCCCTTCGCAGGCCTCAAGGCTCCGTGACACTTCATACGAGAAATCAACGTGCCCAGGAGTATCTATAAGGTTTAACTCAAAACCTTTGTAGTCCATCCGGACAGGGGCCAACTTGATGGTAATCCCCTTTTCGCGTTCCAAATCCATCTTATCGAGCATTTGAGCCTTCATGTCGCGTTTATCGACGGTTCCGGTCACCTCGAGCAAGCGGTCAGCTAACGTCGATTTACCATGGTCGATGTGCGCAATGATACAAAAATTGCGGATATGATCTTGATTCATTACCCCCAGTATAACAGAGGTGGGCTATTTAAGGCTGCGCAAGCGTCAACTGGCGGATTTCCGCGGTCTCCAGATGTTGCAAACTACGATGTTGCCTCGGATCAACCTTCTGGAATCCCGTTTGTAGTACTTGCGATGCGTCACCATGCGATACCAGTAAAATATCTTTATCGTTGTATGCGCTTTCTAGGTCCATTATTAGACCCGTACATCGCTCCACAACATTTTCAACCGACTCGACACCGTTTGTGTGGTGGCTAGCACTTAGCCTGTCATCGTTCCATACCTTTTCATAATTTGCGTGATCGGTCTTTCCCAGCTGCCAAAATTTCGTTCACGTAGCTTGTCGGTCACCTGAATCTCTGCTGCACCAAGCACTGCTCTAACGGTATCGGAGGTCTCTGTCGCCCGCGAAAAGCCGGAGGTAATGATTATTGTGTCAGCGGTCAGCGATGAGTTGGCAATTGATGCTCTCACTTGCTCCCGTCCGAGCTCGGTCAAGCCATAGTCCTCGCGGCTATCACTCCGCGGCAGGCTCACTATAATCTGTTGTAGGTTGGCCTTACTCTGGCCGTGACGCATTATGTAGTACCGATTTTTGAGTGAGGTGATGTCGCGTAAATGATTCATATCCGATACTCGTACGTTAGACATCGACGCGAACAGGTTTGAAGATTATCTTTTTAGCCTTTTCGATAACTGGCCGAACTTCTTCTAGCCCAAACAGTGCGGACATCCCGATGTGAACGCCAAAGACGACGCCGGCAATGAGGGCTAGTTTGCCACCAAGCACAAAGATACCGATGTCTTTGATGCCAAGTGGGTAGAGCGATACCATGATAAAACCAGCGACTACGCTAAAGCCGGTAACAGAGATTGTTTTGATGACGCCACTTAGGAACTTGAAATCAAATAGTTTTGGATCGCGGATGAGCATTATTATCATCAAAACGATGACTTCAGCGGCGGCCACAAATGATTGAGCCAGGGCTAGTCCCGAAACGCCGTATGAGCCTGGTTGTGACAGTTTGTATGCCAAGAATACGTTGAGACTAATGGTGAAGATAGACACGATCAGCGGCGTCTTGGTGTCTTTTTGTGCATAAAACCAGCGTGAGATTATCGCATATAATACACGAAAGAATATGGCCCCAGTCAGGAAGCCAAATATCAGAGCAATTTCGGCGTTATTATTCGTGAAGATCAGGCGGGCTAAGTAACCTCTGGTAAAGAAAGCAAAAACAATGATGGGGAGTGTTAGCCAAATCATAGCCCGCATAACCATTAAGAACTCTTTGCGGAAGAGGTCGGGACGGCCTTGGCTAATACGCAGGTTCAATCGTGGAAAGGCCGCTGTCGAGATAGCCGTACCGATCAGCAGAATCGGCGCGGTATGTAGCACGTAGGCACTATTGTAGTTGGCGATAGCAGTTGCACCGCCGAGGGCTTTACTAGATGCAAAGTTAGTCTCGACGACACTTTGAATTTGGTCCATACCTTGGTCAAGCGACCGCGGTGGCAGCGCCTTCAGCATCGAGCGGAAATCTTTGTTGCGCCACTGGATACGGGGGTGCCAGTGGAAATCAAGTTGCCGTGAACCAATAATGACCACCAATAGTTGTAAAATTGCCCCGATGACCGCGCCAACACCGAGTCCAACAATGCCTAAGTTGTGACGGAAGGCGTAAATACTAATAACGATTGATAAGTTATAAAACAACGGTGCGATTGCGTAGAAGAAAAACCGGCCCATAGTTTGCTGAGTGCTGGTCAGGATACCAGAGATAGTGAATAAAAGTGGGTTCAAAGCCAAGAATCGCATCAGGGTTGCAGCGTTCTTAAGTTGATCATTATCGAGGCCAGGCGCAACCACGTAATGGATAAGCGGCTCAGCGAAGATCAAGATAATGACTGCAACCCCCGTCATAATTATGGCCAAGAAATTAAGCAGCGATGCCGATAGCTCCCATACTCCTTTGCGGTCACCGTTGTGTAATCGATCGGAAAGGTATGGCATAAAGGCCACGCCCAGCGCGCCAGCAGCGATAGTAAAGAAGAAAAAGTCTGGAATACTTGCTGCGGCG
This sequence comes from Candidatus Saccharimonadota bacterium, assembly GCA_014377695.1. Lineage (GTDB taxonomy): Bacteria > Patescibacteriota > Saccharimonadia > Saccharimonadales > UBA4665 > JACMPA01. Next base: position 12,591 of record JACMPA010000017.1, on the reverse strand, counting down.
AAGTAAACGCCAGCGTTCTGGTCCGGTGGCGTCATAGGGTTGTTGAAGTTGGCGTTAATAAGCTTAGTGCGCATAAATCCAAGCACCTGACCGATGAGCGCAGTAGCAATCAATAGTACTGCCACGTTGGCAATTGGCACACGCGGTATCTTACGTCGAATAGTTGTAGTTGCTTTGGCGGTCATAAACTACAACTAGTATAAGTCTTATAGCGGTCAGATCTAATAGTTTATGACGAGTATCGTCGCAGAATCCACTACTTTTAGACTTCGATCAAACAAAAATAACCAGCTTGGTTATGTTCCAAGCTGGTTATTTGCCAACACTTGCTACCTAATGACTAGTAGAGGGCAGCTGATTTAGGCATAACGGTGCCTTCAAAAATTTTAATGACTTCGTCAGCTTCAACGGTCTCGTTTTCGAGCAGTTTGTCTTTGAGTTCTTCAATTTTCTTGAGGTTGGCCTTGATTACGGCGCGGGCACGATCAGCGGCTTCTGTAATCAACGTTTCGACTTCATCATCAATTACTTTGGCGGTTTCGTCAGAGTATTCACGCTCGTGCATGATGCGTTCCATCATAATGCCTTCGTCAACGTGGAATACCTGGTCTCGCAACTTGGTACCCATACCTTGGTTAATGACCATATCACGGGCAATCTCAGCCGCTTTTTGCAGGTCATTGCCGGCGCCAGTTGTGACGCGTTCTTTACCGAATATGACTTCCTCAGCAATGCGGCCGCCAAGTGCACGGGCTAGAATGTCCTTGAACTCAATGATTGATGTGTAGCTGCGGTCTTCTGGTGGTAAGAACCAAGTTACGCCGCCGGTACCACCACGGGGGATGATAGTAACTTTATGTACTGGATCAGAGTCTGGCAAAACATGACCAACAATCGCGTGGCCAGCTTCGTGGTATGCGGTGATCTCTTTTTCTTTCTCATTCATTATCTTGTTTTTGCGCTCTGGTCCGATGGCTACGCGCTCAAAAGCTTCAGTAACATCGCTTTGGGCAATCTGAGAGTGATTGTTGCGGGCTGCGATAATGGCTGACTCGTTCGCAATGTTTGCAAGGTCCGCACCAGATGAGCCAGCTGTCTTGGCAGCTAGTGAATCGATGTCAACTTCCTTGGCTAATGGCTTCTTTTCGAAGTGGACTTTCAAAATTGCAGCGCGGTCTTGGCGGTCTGGCAGGCCAATACCAACTCGACGGTCAAAACGTCCTGGACGTAACAGTGCTGGGTCTAATACGTCGGCGCGGTTGGTGGCGGCAAGGACGATCACGTTTTCGCCCTTTTCGAACCCATCCATCTCGACGAGAATTTGGTTCAAGGTTTGCTCACGCTCGTCATGACCACCACCCATACCGGAACCACGGCGGCGACCGACAGCATCGATTTCGTCAATGAATATGATGCATGGAGCGTTCTTCTTAGCTTTGGCGAACAGATCACGGACGCGGCTTGCACCCACACCAACGAACATTTCGACAAACTCAGAACCTGAGATGCTAAAGAATGGCACATTGGCTTCGCCCGCAACAGCCCGGCTTAGTAGTGTTTTACCGGTACCTGGAGGCCCGACAAGTAACACACCCTTCGGAATACGCGCGCCAACACTCGAGAACTTTTTGGGGAACTTCAAAAATTCTACAACTTCTTCAAGATCTTGTTTGGCCTCGGCTTGGCCAGCCACGTCCTTAAATTCAACTTTGTCTTTTTCGTTACCATATAGCCGTGCTTTGCTTTTACCGAAGCTCATCGCTTGGTTACCCTGACCCTGAGCACTGCGAAGCATAAAGTACAATAATCCACCGATCAGAACCACTGGTACGATAGTGGTTGCAATGGCAACCCAGCCAGATTGGCCATTATTCTGAGCCTTTGGATCGATCGTAACTTTTGAATAATCAAAGCCTTCATCCTTCATAGTAGCGTTGGGTTCGAGGTACGATTTAAGAGTTGGCTTAGCTTCACCCTTTTTAGTGATTTTTAGCTCGTTATTCTGAACCTCGATTTTACTATAAGCGCCTTTGTTAGACTGCTGAACCGCTTCGGTAATAGGTATCGATTTAAGCTGGCTCGGCTGATTGGAAGCTGCTAGCACTACGAGTGCCACTAATACCAGGATGGCAATAAAGCCAGCATTCTTCATGCCCTTGTTAGTAGGTTTCTTGGTTCGGTTGTTGTGCAGAGGTTTTTTATCCATATGGTCCTGTATTATATAGCGTCAATATTAGAAAACTGTGGGAATTCCGTAAAAACTCAAATAACTGTCGTTATTTCGATGTGCACCTAGTATAACCCCGTTGGCTAGCTTTGGCTAGCGCTCACGAACCCTGAGTGCCAAATGGTCTGGACCAACATGCATACTATGGTTCTTTACAATGTCGATGGCTTTGCCGTTTGTAGCCGTTTTAGCGGCGACTGTCAGACGTTCCAATGTGTTCCGATCAAAGTCACGTACACCGTGTTGTCGCAGCCAGCTAGCCATTACTTCTCGACTAACATTGTGTGGTAGAAGTATGAACCACTGTCGATTCAGAGCTGTTGGCTCATGAGCGGACGAGCCACCAGGTCGTGGCATCACATCAGAAATCAGAGTATCAATCTCTTGATTGACTGTCCTCATGCGTCTGCTCACAGCCAGTAGACGGCCCCGATCGTGCATGCTCCAACTAGGTAGCATGTCATTACGGATCCGGTTCCGCAGATATTTCGAATCACCGTTAGTGCTATCTTCACGCCAGACTAAGCCGTGCCGCTGCGCATAATCAATGATCTCACTTTTAGGTACATCCAACAGTGGTCGGATAATACCCTCGCCACTTGTCAGCGAACTCAGTCCTTTGCGGCCGGTGCCCCGCAGTAGATTAATGACGGCTGTTTCCAGCACGTCATTCTCGTGATGCGCTGTTACCAGCGCATCAGCCTGCGTCCGCTCGCGGACTTTCGCCAGGAACGCGTAGCGTGCCTGGCGCGCCTCAGCTTCGCTCGCCCCATCGCCGAGCCGACCTTTGTCATATACAAACGGCAACTGGTATCGCCTGGCTAGTTGCTGTACGTGTGCCCGGTCCAAGTGTGAATCTTCTCGGATACCATGGTCAAAATGTGCGACCGTTATTTTAACGTCGGGGTACATCCGCAATAGGTCGAGCAGTACAACGCTGTCTACCCCGCCGCTCACCGCGACGACATACTTCCCACCAGGCATGTCTATTTTCATTACCTTCAGTATATCAATAGCTGTAAACATTACTGATATACTTATGAAGAAATAATTAAACAAAAATGCTCAAAGATATTTTATTACTATTTGCCGGTTTCCTTGTTGGCTGTATGAACGCCATTGCTGGTGGTGGCATGCTACTCGGTTTTCCAGCCCTCCTAGCCTACGGCTTGAGCGCCCTCACCGCTAATGCGACTGGACCAATCGTAGTATTGCCCGGTCAAATTACCTCTGCATATGGGTACCGAGAGTACCTTCGTAAAACGCCTCTAAAATACGCTTGGTTACTCGTTCCATGTGTTGTCGGCGCGTTTATTGGGGCAAATTTATTACGGCATACTTCTGGCGATACGTTCGAGGAATTCGTTCCTTGGTTAATTCTGTTCGCGGTCGCAATTTTTGCCTTTCAACCGTTCCTACACAATTATTTGCATAAACATATGCGCGCTCGTAGCAATAGAATCAAGCCGCTCGTTATAATCGGTATCGGCCTGTTTCCTGTCGGCATTTATGGTGGCTACTTCGGTGCCGGGCTGGGATTTATTATGCTAGCTTTTTTAGGATTTACGAAGATTCACGATGCTCATCAAATCAATGCCATGAAGAACGTAGCTGCGACCTTCATGTGCATTGTATCGATTACAGTCCTCAGCAGTAGCTCACTCATCAACTGGCACGCTGGCTTGATCATGGCTGTCGGTAGCGCAATTGGCGGTTATAGCGGCGCCCGCTTGGCCCAAAAAATATCCAATCACTCAATTCGCGTAGTGGTAATCATTATCGGCACCGTCACTGCCACGTACCTAGCCCTCCGTAACTACTAAACCTTATGCATAGATCAGCAAACAGGTTTATACTTGAAGCTAAGATTAGCCAAATAACCCCTGCGCAAATACCAAGATTTACCGATCAACAAGCACTCAAACTTCTCAATACCCCGTTCGCGAGCCTCGCGGAGGAGGAACGCCAGGGCTATCGCAAGCAGGCACGACAAACTGCCCAATGGTTCATCGTCGGAGGCGTACTCGTTTTCTTTGCCAGTGTCGTCATCGCCGGCATCTGGAATGAGCTCGGTTTGTCATTCGGGATTGCTACGTCGGACAGACGTGATATCGGATCGTTCGTTCCTGTCATCGGGCTCGGTATAGCACTGCAAGGCATCTATCGCATAATGCGAAATGAACACTATGCAGAGAATTTAGCACGGCAATATTTTGTTAGTCGGCATCCTGAGCTGGGATTTGCGTATGATGAGCTAAGAGAGCGCCAAGGCCTTGCTGCTCAGCGCCAATTCCGACCCTATGGAATTCTGCTATTAGTCCTCACAATTATCGGAAGCGTGATATTCGTTGCATATGCAACGAGTCAGACCCTAGCTAACAGGTAAGATTTATGCTACAATCTCCCCTGTTAAGTTAAGCCTTTTTAGTAGGCTCAAACGTGGCGGCGTAGCTCAGCTGGTTAGAGCACGAGACTCATAAGCTCGGGGTCACAGGTTCAAGTCCTGTCGCCGCTACCATACACAGATACGTAAAGAAGAGACCCCTCATTGGGTCTCTTTTTACTGCCATCTGGGCGCCAACTAGTGCCTGATTAGAAGTGTTTCTAAAAGTACTAGTTTGCCTCGTTCGGATTACCACCGTCGCGCACGCCACCGAGTCCATGGCCGCCGTGGCCGCCCATGATGTACTGCATATCAACTTTGTTGGTGGTCGCCCACGTCTTGAGATCATCCAACTTAGTCTTGATCTGGGCCCGCACCGTATCGCTTACACTCTTCGGGTCAGTATCAGGACGTAGCGTCTTGATCTCGCTCATCACTTGGCTGATGTGATCGGCTTGGGCTTGCGTCAACTTGCCATCAGTTACAGCCGCCGCAAGTTTAGCTTTTTGGTCAGCCTCCATTTGCGCATGACGATCTTGGCGATCCTGATCGACTACCGCCTGCACGTCAGCCTTATTCAGATTAAATTTAGCCGTAAGCTTATCGATCAGTGAAGTGCTGGCACTTGTGCTGCTTGAAGTTGTCGATGGGTCAGTTGCTGCCGACACTTCGCAGGGCTTTGGCGGCGATCAAACTGATAGCGTCTTTAAAGCCCTGCGAAGTATCAGAGGCACCAGCAATCATTCCAAGTTTCAAACTACTGATTTTTTACCGACAACGTAGCTTTTATAGCTCGAGGTAAATCCTTGTTGATACGAAGCTGATTCGCGGTCATTCTCACTATTTTGAATCGATACATCCGTAATCGTGTCATGGTTTAGTGTCAATGTAACTGCGACCGTCTCATTACCATGTGGTACGTAATAACTAGCGGTAGCTCTGTAGGTACCGTCCTTATAAGCGCTCGTTCCAGCTGCTGTGCTAGGAACTGTCGACACATTCATTGTGGGCGTTGCCGCGCTCGTTGTAGTAGAAGTACTGGCGCTGCTCACAGTAGATCCGACTGAATTGCGCTGGCTGTAAGCAGGCGCTAAGCTTGAATTCCTGCTTTTAAGCGCATCAGCAACTAGCACCAACCCAGCAATTACAAGTATCAAAACTGCAGTAGCAATAAGCTTGCGTTGTGAGTTTTGTTCAAATGTTTGCATGAGGATTTCCTTGCCGTATGTTACAAATCTAGGCTCACTGTACATGGCACAACATTAAAAGTTCCTTAAAGCTTGTCTCAAACAAAATACCGGCCATCAAACGATGGCCGGTATTTACGGCGCCACTAGGGCGCTAGTGCACTGCTATCCTGTGCCCCTTGCTCGATTTTATGGGACTTCTACGGTGTAGGCTGCGGAGCATACTGACTTGCTCAGGAGGCAGGATATCTTGAATCAACATCCTGTTATCCCTTTAGTAATTTACGAAGATACGAGTCTACGTTACTAATGTCTTGATTACTGGACGTAACGAACTCGAAGGCTAAACCACTTTTGGTTTTCATGCACACTCCTAACTTTTATTTTGGGTTGTTTGTTGTTGTTTTTCTAGCTGGAAGTTTTTATTTTTCGGCCGTCTTTCGGCTATCTACAACATATACTATTATACATAAGTTTGCTTATTTGTCAATATATAAATGTTGATTAGAGCGAGTACTTATCGACGACGATTAAACCTTCATCGGTGCTAGTAACCTTTTCTACCATTGGACTTTCATGCCCAACTGCTAATACGAACCGCGCTGGGGTACTGTGGAGATCGTCGTATTCTTCGAAGGACATGGGTACCCGGGCGTTGCATGATTCACTGGAGCACTCGCAGTAGAAGTCTATACTAAGCTCATTCTGAACTTCTTGTGGGGTATGGTGTTCCAGAACCTTTTTGACTTGCATGTTGTGACTACGCGTCTTTAGTTCGTTATTTACCTGGCGGCGAGCTTCAGTAGAGTTTTTCATAGTTATATCTATAGTACGCTAATTTGCAAAGATTACAGCTCCCCTTGCTGCAGCCGGTGTAGCTAGAGAAGTTAATGGTCTTAAAACCAAAACTCACATGACGGTACAACTGCACCAGAATTGCCGTTAGTGACAAGACAGCGAAACCTATCCGGGCTGCATGAATAAGCGTTGGTTTTATACGCTTATTGCAGCAGACTAACTAACCTAACCAGCACGTGGTGCAGACTATGCGAAACTTGGGAGTAATGGCGTGGTGCCACCTTTTGGAATTTTCCTAAGTATCGCCCGAAGCTCGGCTTCGGCAATTTCAGCGAAGTGCGATAGCACTTCGCTTTCGGCGCTTGTATAAGCGCGAGGCTTGCTGTCGAGCACGCAGAGCGTGCCTATTCGCGAACCATCCGGGGCATGCAAGGCTTTGCCGAAGTATGAACGAATCTGTAGTTCGTTTGTCACAAGTACGAAATCTTTAAACTGTGGGTCCTGTGATGCATCAACTATGTTTAGGGTCGAATCCTGGGAAAGGGCAACATCACAGAACGAACCATCACGGTCCAGGCTGTCTCCAGCCACTTGACCAATACAGGCTTTGAACGTTACCGTTTCAGCGCTCAAAAGATTGATCATCACGATAGGTGCTTTGAAAAGTTTGGCAGCATCTCTAACGATAGTATGAAGGTGCTCATCTGGATCACATTCGTTGAGTAGCATACTGACCCAGTCCGGATCTGAGTGTTCTTTTGAGTGCGGTTGAGTAGTCGTAGTCATTGCGTACCTTTAACCTAATAATAGCACATAAAGTAAGACTGGTTGGGGCCCAGTATCTAGCGCTTTTTATGTGGACGAGTGGCAATTGCAAAGGCCACTAACGATACAGCCAGTGCACCAATACTGAGGTATTTGGCTGTCCGATCGGTTGTAGCTGCAGCAACCGGCGCAGCCGCAACAGCAGTAGCTGTTTTTGCGACAGAGGTAACTGAATAAGGACCAGCCGTGTCACTTTCTGATTCTTTAGCAGTTGGTTTCTGATCCCACGCAACAGTCGTGCCATCATCATAGGTTTGGTAGGCCTTCCAGTTTAGACTGGCTGCAGCGTCTGGCGCCTTGGCGCTAAACGTGAAGTCATCGCGAAGTCCGGCTCCGATTGCCCCACCGTCCCAGGTAATAGATGTGATGGCTGCGCTTTCGCCTTCTCCTGTTTTTTCGGTGGCTATATTCCAACCGTTTTTGACAGTTGGTGACACATATTGCAAGCCAGCTGGGATCTCAAGCCTTAATTGAATGATGGTACTGTCCTTTTCGTTTGGTACGCCCATCGTAAATGTCTGGAATGAACCTGTTAGAATTTCAGCTGGCTTAACTGCGATATGCGCACTAGCAACAGCCGGCACCAAAAGGACTGCGACTATAGCAAAAATGGCACTGATTTTCTTTAGCATGGTGTATAACTCCTAAATTAATGGAATGAGTATATAGTCGTCTTAGCACGACTATATACTCATTAACAGTGTACTGAGCTAGGCTAGGCGTTCCTAGTCTACTTCTGTAATTTACGGTATACGTCAAGGAGGCTGTTTGTAGAGCTATCGTAAGCCGGCTGGGTATTATCGGCAATAACGTGGTACAGATCCTTGGCCAGGACTTTGCCCAACTCAACACCCCATTGATCGAAAGAATTTATTCCCCAAATTGCGCCCTGAACGAATATTTTGTGCTCGTATAAAGCTATAAGTTGACCCAGCGTGTTCGGCGTGAGCTCGGGCAGCAGCAATGTATTGGTGGGATGATTACCCCAGAAAGTCTTGTGAGGAACTAATGCTTCATCGACGCCTTCGGCCCGGACCTCGTCGGCCGTCTTGCCAAAGGCTAACGCTTGCGTTTGAGCCAGCAAGTTCGCCGTCAGCTTTCTATGGTGTTCGCCGATTGGATTCAGCGGCCGCGCAAACCCTATAAAATCACACGGTATAAACTGTGTCCCCTGGTGCAACAGCTGGTAAAAAGCGTGTTGCCCATTGGTGCCAGGTTCACCCCAGATCACCGGTCCCGTCGCGTAGTCGACAGGCTTACCCTCTTTAGTCACTGACTTACCATTGCTCTCCATGTTGCCTTGTTGGAAGTAAGCTGCAAAGCGCGAAAGATACTGGTCGTACGGCAAAATTGCTTCACTGGCGGCGCCGTAAAATCCACCGTACCAAACACCAATCAGCCCGAGAATAACTGGTAAATTCTGTTCGAGTGGCGCCGTGCGGAAGTGTTCGTCCATAGTGTAGAACCCGGCCAGTAGATCTTGGAAGTTGTCGGGGCCGATGGCGACCATAATCGACAAGCCAATGGCACTCGTCAGCGAGTAGCGACCTCCAACCCAATCCCAAAATTCGAACATATTAGCCGTATCAATCCCAAACTTCTGCACCTCTTCGGCATTGGTCGACACCGCAACGAAGTGCTTAGCAACGGCCGATTCATCGTGCAGGCTCGCCAGGAGCCAATCCCTGGCACTGTGTGCATTCGTCATGGTTTCATCAGTAGTGAACGTCTTTGAGGCAACGATAAATACTGTTTCGGCCGGGTCTAAATCATGGGTTGCTTCGGCTAAATGCGTACTATCGATATTGGAAACGAAGCGGACTTGGATGTCGCGCTGGCTGTAGTGCTTTAATGCCTCAACGACCATGACTGGGCCTAGGTCTGAACCGCCAATACCAATGTTAACGACGTTTTTGATTAGTAAACCAGTGTGGCCTTTCCAGCTACCATTGCGAATGGCTGCGCTAAATTCAGCCATGCGCTTGAGGACGGCTCGTACTTCTGGCATGACGTCCTGCCCATCAACGGTTATGTGTTCGCTACCTTGATTCCGAAGAGCCGTGTGCAGCACTGCTCGATCTTCAGTTGTGTTGATCTTTTTACCAGCAAACATAGCATCACGAAGTTCTGTCACACCTCGTGCTCGAGCCAGGTCAATGAGTAACTTTATAGTGTCGTGAGTAACCAGGTTTTTGGAATAGTCAGCATAGATGTCTCCAGCCTGTAAACTAAATGATTCGCCCCGCTGCTCATCCTGCGCAAACAGCTGATGCAAGGTGGCGTCCTCAGTTGCTTCGTATAGGCTGCGTAATTCCTGCCACTCCGTCGATTCGGTCAAATTCATACAGCAACCCTTCTTATGTATGTGCTTAGTATAGCAAGCTATTTAAATCTGCTGTGCTCAGCAATTAATTCGCGGTTGTTGACGAATGTAATGGCTAATAGCAGCGTTAGCACGCCAATTGCAATTAGTACTGGTTGGGCCCAGGTGTAATTCTGAGCACTACTGGCACTGCCGACAATCCCGCGGCTAACCCGTATACTATAGCTCAAATCGAATGACGTTTTCCAAGGATGGATACTCTTGAGTTCTAGCTTGTATAACCCTTGAGTTGGAAAAACATACGAAATCGAGATTGAGGTGGCATCCGAAGTGATCGGTACTGTTGTACTGTTGCCGGCCTCATCTGTCACGTGCACGCGGTATTCACTAAAAGTCGTGGAGCTTATTTTGGTTTTTAGCTCATAATAAAACTCAGCTGGCTTGCCGGCCTCCGGGTCATCATCTGGTGTGATGTGAACTATAGCCGAGCTTTTGCTAGCTGAATCTGTAACAAGTACGTGGGCAAATGCCGTTGGAGTTGCTATAAACACGAAACCAACTGCCATCGACAGGCTTAGGAATATTTTCTTCACGGCTGCATTACCATACTCTTCATCACTCCATGATCAGCAGTCGTCTCTTCCATGGAGTGCTCGCTATGGTAGTCTTGTGCCAACACAGGCAAGCATAGCAAACTCACGACGCCGACACTGCAAAGCCCTAGTGTGATAGCAATGTAAACCCGTCTTTCTAATTGCCTTTTTTTACGGACATTAGCCGTGATGCGGAGTGATTCTAATAGTATTAGCAACGTTAATGCGGCGTAAGTGGTATACCGAATGGTGGCGTACTCAATGTGGGTACCAATGAGCCAAATGTGTATTAGTATGAGTACCATTGCTGGGTACACCAAACGGTGTAGTCGTTTCCAACGTGAGAATGTCATAAACTGCATAGCCTTATCAAACGATGTCGCGGCCATACTGAGCAAAACTACTAACGCGACGGCTCCTAGCCCGAAGGATACCTTGTAGCGCGTTGGCAATAATAACGCGCCATTAAGTCCTCCAAGCTGACCTTGTATTGATATAAGAACGTGGAGCGTAGCAAAGTAAGCGGCTGCAACCCCAATTCCACGACGGGCAAACAGCAGCTGCTTACTAACAACCGCCTTTGGCATTAGTTTACTCAGTGGTGTAATCAAAATTGCCAGATACAGCAGGATTACTGCAATTAAGCCGAATAGCTGTTCGGTGCGAATGTAATACAGTTGATCACTCGGAAACTTCACACGGAAGTAGGCTAACACGAACAGACTAGCAAGCAGGCTAAGCGCGAGCACGTAGAAGCGACTATTGCTTACTAGCTTCTTAAAACTTCTCATCATAGCAGTATAGTCCAGATCGCCTTAGCTACATGCTGTTTGTGCAATATTTTCATTGCCTGGTACTTGTCGTTTGATCGCATTGCATAAAATTTTCTTTACAGTGAATATAATCTCACGGATACATCTAGACAGCTGTATAAAAATGCATGAAACGCTATAGACGGCAATCATATATAAAGGACGCCCTGAGGGCGTCCTTTATATCGTTCTAAAAGCCGATTACCAAATTGGCCTAGGCGCTGGTCTCTAGACCTTAGGCTGCTTTGGCTTTTTCAGTTCTTTTTTACCCTTGGATTTTTCTTTAGACATATTGTTCTCCATTACATAGTGCGGATGTGCAGCTTACTCATAACTATACACCTGATGACTACGAAATGGGCGTATTGTGTCTAAACTTATTCGGTTACGGGATTGAATACCGGAAATGCCGCTAGAAGCTCCAGCTGTCCTAGACCCTAGGCTTTTTTGCGAACGGCCTTGAACAGAACGAGCAAGATCACTGAGCCCAAAACTGCAACTAAGAAACTACTAAGGTTGAAACCGGTTACACCGTCTGAACCGAACAACTGCACAACGTAGCCACCGATGAACGCGCCGATGATACCAACCACAATGTTAGCAATAGCACCTTGGCTGTCGTTTGTTTTGACGATCATAGACGCTACCCAACCTGCTAATGCTCCAAAAATAATCCAAACTATAAAATTCATATCGTTCTCCTTCTAATTATTACTTTACGTTTTCTTTCTCATCTTGAGCTGAATGATCCGTACAGAGCCAACAAGGATGGTCAAAATCGATCCAGCGACTGCCGACAGAAGCATTGCTACACCAAAGCTCAGGGTTCCTGACGTTCCAAGGTACTGAATTTTTACTGCTTTGCTGTTCTGCGCTACAAAGATCAGTAATAGTAGCAGGATACTGACAAACGCAGTGAGTGCCATCCACGTAGCACCTACCCTGGAGCGGTCATTAGCTCCATTCGCTTTTGTAACGTGAGCATCTAGTAGCGTTTGAGCGCTATTTCCACTCATGGTGCTATTTGTCATGCTTGCCGGTTGCGTCATCAATTTTGTTGCTGATTGCAGCGCCGGCATTTTTGACATTGTCCTTAAAATTACCACTAGCTTCCTGGGCTTCGCCTTTGGCCTGCACTCGTTCATTCCCGGTAGCTTTGCCTACGGCTTGATTCAGCTTTCCACTGACTTTATCGGACATACTACTCATACGGCATCTCCTACTGTTAAGGTTGTTTCATTTGACAGAATATACCAAGCACGCCGTCCACTTTGTGAGAATTTTCTCAATCGGCTCAAGCCAATACTGGTACATTTTGTACATCACAATGTAACGAAATGGCACGCATATGGAAGCATTTAAACTGATTAGACTGTTGTATAGGGCTCGCCGACTGACTGCAGCGTATGTTGCGCTAGAAGTCGCCCTTAAAACATATAAGCG
>JACMPA010000016.1 GCA_014377695.1 Candidatus Saccharimonadota bacterium | reverse complement strand
TTCTTGGCAGATCTGCGCCGTGGTAACGCTGCACTGACTGAAGCAATGTTGGCTGCTGCCCTAGATCAATTTTTAGCTGCCACCCAGTCAATACTACCAAAAACTGCTACCTTTACGCCCTCAGCAGTTGTGCCGTTCGGTGCTCGCCAACAATTATTAGTCCTAATTGGAAGTATCGAAGCCGAAGTAATGCAAGCGCACGCCGCCTGCCTTGACGAGCTCAATACCATGCTCCTCAGCTGCGGCATCAATCATCCAGCTGGGTTCATGCGGACTAGCATGAATTTACGACACGCCTTAACTTTTTCCCCGCACATCAGCCTACTCCGTCAAGCGAATCCTGAGCCAGTAGTAATCGATAAGGATTCACTTGGAGTTCTGCAATTGCAATTAGCTGACCCTGAGCACGATCTGCGCACCAGTTGATTTAAGAACAATTATAATCGTAGTAACTGCAGATCTGCGCACATATATTGACAAATGTATCAAATAGTGTATAATTATTAGTATGCGAGCTTTACTCGTCCATGAGACTGGTGTGTCAGATCAGAGCCTTGAAGCTATACAATTTGGCATTGAAGTTGTTGCTGCCCAATTAACCGGCGTAGGTGGGATCCAAGTTGAATCACAAGCTATATCGAGTGGCCTACCAATAATGGGTAACAGCGACCAAGTTGATAGCGATACATTACTCGAAAGCTTCCAGGCATGGCCTAATCGTACTCTACTGGTCATGGCTATTGCCAAAGATTTAGGACACAAAGGTGTGAACTTTTTGTTTGGGCAATCTAAATTCTCAGAAGGGAAGGTGGTATTTTCGACAGCCCGGTTAGAAGATTCCCCGCTTGCCATAATTGGAGTAGTATCTCACGAAATCGGTCATGCCTATGGGCTCGTAAGCGAACATAAACCTAACTATGATGCGGTGTCGCAGTTTGCTGGACACTGCGTTAACCCATGTGTAATGCAATCAGTAAACGATAAAGGTGAGATGATTCGCTCGGCAGGCATGATTCAAACACGTCCTGAACAATCTGGCTTTTGTGACGACTGCGTCGTCGACTTACGGGCGGTCCACTTCGCAGAGTAACTTAAGGTCATGCTACACTGGTAGCCACAGATGGCTACAACATTTTTCTTTTATGATCTCGAGACTACTGGTATTAAATCCAAAGAGGGCCGGATCATGCAGTTTGCTGGCCAGCGAATTGATACGGATTTGCAGCCAATTGGTGATCCTGAGAATATTTTTATCAAGCTGACACCGGATGTTTTGCCGGATCCTGACGCGGTGCTGCTGACCGGCATTACGCCGCAGCAAACGCAGCTAGAAGGCATCACTGAGTTTGAATTTCTTAAGCACTTCGAAAAAGTAATTGCCACGCCAGACACTATATTTGTCGGGTACAACACGGTTCGCTTCGATGACGAGTTTATGCGCTGCCTGCATTATCGCAACTTCTACGATCCATATGAGTGGCACTGGAAGGATGGTAAATCACGCTGGGACTTATTAGATTTGGTGCGGATGACGCGCGCCCTACGGCCTGATGGCATTGAGTGGCCGTTCACTGAAGACGGGGTGCCAACGAATCGACTAGAGCTTATTACTAAAGCAAATGGGCTTGATCACGAGCACGCCCATGATGCGCTCAACGATGTGATTGCTAGTATTGCGGTAGCCAAACTAATTCGCGACAAAGAACCCAAGCTATTTGAGTATTTACTACAGCTACGCAACAAAAAAGACATCAAACAGTTTTTGAGCGCCAACCAAACATTCGTATATAGCAGTGGTAAATACTCCAATGATTTCATGAAGACGGCGGTGGTCCAGCTGATCCACCAGGGTGATGACCAGCAAGGGGCCTTGGTGTATGATCTGCGGCACGATCCAACGCCGTTTGCTGCGCTCAGTCCACAGCAGCTCGTTGAGCGCTGGGCTTGGACCAAAGATCCAGATGCGCCAGCCCGGCTGCCGGTAAAAACTATGAAGTACAACCGTTGCCCAGCAATCTGCCCGACCGGTCTCATCAAAGATGATTCTGTTCAGAGGCGGTTGGGAATTACATTAGATTTGATTGAGGCCAACCGAAATAAGCTGGCAGCGCTACCGGAGCTACGACAAAACATTGTCCAGGCACAGCAGTTGATGGATGAGGCTCGGCAAACCATGTACGGAAACGAGAGTGATCAAGAGGCTGAAGAGCAGGTGTACAGCGGTATGTTCGATGATCATGATCGCAATCTAATGCGGGTAGTGCGCTCGGCAGAGCCGAGCCAGTTCGAGCGCTTTGCAGCTGATTTCCACGACGCGCGTTTGATCGCTATGCTACCCCGCTATAAAGCTCGAAACTTCCCAGCTAGCCTGACTGATGACGAGCGCAAAGCTTGGGACGACTATCGCAACGATCGTTTGTTTGCTGGTGGTGACCAAAGCCGCTTAGGCCGGTTCTTCCATCGACTGGGCGAGTGTGCTGAAGACGCAAAGTATACTGATATGAAATTTTTACTCGAGGAATTGCAGCTGTACGGGCAGAGCATTATGCCAGCCGAGATAGATGAGGGCGTAGCGGAAAACTAAGGCTACTGACGCTCAATTGTGCCTCAGTCGGGTACCGTTGAGGCTGCTAGATCGTAATTTCTTGAATTTTGTTGATACGAACAGCTTTGGTCGTAAAGGTGATTCTAAGCAGGATTGCAGCGAGCAATGTGCTGTGCAACAGGCGCCGTAACTGCCAAACAGTCACCAGTCCAAGAGTGACCGTCAGCCACAACTGAAAGTCTATTTGAACATTGGTACCAGGAATAATCCCCAGGACGATAAAATTTTGTATTTCCACAGTTTGCTCCACGCGTTTAGGTTGAGCATAACTGTACACTTATTTGCCATATTTACAATAGTATTTTCTAAATGCTAATGCTTAGTTTTGATGTTTGTCTGGGGTCGAAAAGTTTTATAACTATATATAATCATACCAAGCGCAATGAGCCCGGAGCCTATCAGTGTTCCACCGGTTCCCCAGCCGCCGATGAGCCACCACTTATCAGCAATCGGCCACCAACTCGGTGTAGTCGGGTGAATACCCCAAACTACTCCGAAAGCCATTAGACCGATGCTAAAAAGCACCGACATAATAATGCGGGGAAGGGTTTTGACGCCATCGGCCGCGGTTTTAAAGGCAGCTTTGCGCACCGGGTCAAGCCGACGCTCGGCCCAGTCATACTGCGTAGCCAGTAGTGCCATGCCAGCAAAAAGGGCTAACAGACCCGGTCCTGGCAGCACAAGCGCCGCAATACCGACTAATACGAGTAGCCAACCGAGACCTTCGATTGCGACGCGCTCGGCATGTTTTTTAATGGCTACCATATTTCTATTGTAATATTTCGTACGGACATTGACCAATTAATCGTAGCGGCGTACATTAGCAATATAGATAAGTAAACAAACATACGTTAGGCGGAGACCATGGGACGAATGATTGTTACTGGACTTGTTTCAGAGGTGAATCAAGATGTCTAGTATAGAGCTAACCCAAGATACACTTCGTATAGCAGCTGAAATCGATTTTTCTGAACGCACGTACGCAGATTTAGGTAACCGCATCTTGTCAGTATATGAACATAAAGATGAGTTGATTGAGGCAATCCAAAGCAACCGCGTTACCGTCGTTATAGCCCCTACTGGTACTGGTAAAAGCACTCAAATGCCTCAAATAGCAAAGATGGCTGGCTTTGATGTTGTCAATCACACGCAACCGCGTCGTCGCGCTGCTATAAATGTGGCGGAACGCGTTTCGAGCGAAATTGGAGATGTTTTGGGACAAGATGTAGCTGATGAAATGGTCGCTTGTCATACCGGCGCCGGACTGATTGGTGATTACGATGCCTCTATTTCTGTTATGACTGAAGGCGTGCACCGCATCCGTGAGCTATTCGGTACGTCGCGAGGTGGTAAGTACTACGAGTCAGATGCTACAAAAGATATGTCCGAGAAAGAGCTAGATTCATTACGTCGGCTGGGTTGCGAAGTGGTGCCGGGTTCAAAGCTACTTATTCTTGACGAAGTCCATGAAAACAGCAATGAGATGTGGATGGTTAGTGGCTTAGCGAAGACTGCATTACGGAATGACCCAAATTTACATATAGTTGTCATGACTGCGACAGCTGATAAATTCAATACGATTGATTATTGGACCACAGACGACGATCTTGAGCCAGCAGTAATCGAACTCAATGGTGGTACTAACTATGAGATTGAACACCGTGAAGAGCCAGACTCAACTACAGCCCGTGAAGCCGTTAAAGCGGCAATCGAAATATTTAATAATCCTGATGCGCACGACGGTTCGAACACAATTCAAATCTTTGAAGCTGGCAAACGAGAAATAAAAGACACTATTAATAAAATTTTGCGTGATTTGCCACCAGAGGTTCGCGAAAAAGCACTCGTTGTGCCAAACCATGCTAAATTGACGCCTCAAGAGTCACAGCCGGCGTATGACGATTATGATGGAATAAAGATCGTCGTCCAGACCAACATCGGTAAGACGAGCCTCACTATCCCACGCACCCGATACGTCATATCATCCGGACAAGAGCGCCAGATGTTGTTTGAGGAAACTGATTGGGTCCTCGGATTAGAGCTCGTAGACAGTTCGATTGATGACATTATCCAGGAAAAAGGTCGTTGTGGCCGTACCGCAACAGGTATCTTTATTTTGACTACTCATGAAGGCCAAGATTTCGTCCCGATGGAAGAAAGGCCAGAACATTGTTTGCCAGAAATACTGCGTAGTAATGTCGACGCCGTAATTTTGGGCCTCGCGATGGCCGGCGAAGATATCCGCGGTTTTGATGGCAATCCTAAACTGCCCAAGGAAACCATCGACCGAGCAATGCACCGCCTACAAGTGCTTGGTGCCTTTGATGATCAAGAACAACTGACAAATCTAGGCAGGGCTATGGGTAAATACCCTGCAAGTCCAGAACATCAACGGGCGCTCGTTGAGTGTGAGCGCTTTAATGTCCAGACTCGTCTCGCCATGGCCGCTATTATTGCCTCAGCAGAAGTAGGTGGGTTGCGATTATTCGAAAAAGGTAGTGCTTCATGGGAAGTCTACACCCCAGAAACCGCATCAGATTTATTTGCGCATCTAGAAACGTTCATAAAGATCAAACAAAAGAAATATAACAAAGAAGCCAAAGAGGATTTAGACGTAAACAACATAATACGGGCTGACGAGCTGTATCGAAAAATAGCTCGCCGGAGTGGTGTTGACAATATACCAGAATTACAAATCCCTGGACCTATCGAACGGCGTAACATTCGCGAGAGCATAGTCAAAGGGTACGTAAATTCAGCATATCTTCCGGTCGGCGACGGCATGTTCAAATCAATTGCCGGACTGACAATCCCTCGTGAAATCAGCAATCGTAGTGTAGTCTCTAAAAACACTAATAACGCAGTACTCGGCAAGGCAATCGACATACAGCTCAAGAAAGGCGGTGAAACATACCGCAAGCCGATAATCGAATTAGTGACTGAAGTGCCCATCTTAGAGCTGGCAAAATTTGCGGGTAATTTAACTTCATGGCGTTCGACTGGCTATCAACTCCGTGGTGGCAAATTTGTAGAAGTACAAGAGCAGCTGATTGGGCAACGTTTTGTTTCCAAGCGAGAAATACAAGCTAATACCTCGCCGCAATTGCGCGCAGCTGTTATTGAGCAAGTCAAAGTACAGCCTGGCGAACACTTAAAATCCCTGTATAAAATAAAATCTGTTTTGGAGGGATTGGCCCGGCGCTCCCGTGTCCCAATACCGCAACTAACGCAGGATAAAATTGATGAGCTGATTGCTCGCGCTGCACCCGATGAAGTAAAGAGTCCTGGGCACATTGAAGACAATTTACGTCAAATCATTTCTGATGAGGCAATTACTATCGATGCGTTCCTTAATCCGGAGGCCCGCGAAAAAATAAGGCGTGATGCACCGGATGTACTCGTAGTAGAGGGTTACCCTTTGAAGTTACAATACATTGGAGGTAAGCCAATCGTGCGTAAGCCTAGTGAAGACATGATTTTGGGCCTGACCGAAAACCCTACGCTTGTTGACGGTCGATCAATATTATTCATGTATGAAGATAAAAAGTACAGTTGGCAACTGGTACGACAGCGAATTATTGGCATAAGCGTTATATAAAATTGACGTCACGTCTGTTTGGTGTCACTATGTGGTACAATACTTACACTGTTAATAAGGTGAATTTGTGACCACTCCAGAGTCAGAAGAATTTTCTTCAATCCGAGCCGTGAGACCCGTGGTACCAAGCAAATCGATGCGAACATTTATTCGCGTTGCCGATCAACTTGTTGCGGAGGGCGATTTTGATTTTAATAATGGCTTTCAAATTGAGCCATTAGTATTTGCTGCGGATATGCTGCACGTTACGCTCTTTAAACGCCGTGTTCCCGCATCCGCTGAAAATGATGAAAGGTTAGCTAAAATCTCACGGTATGTTGGCGATCAATACCATACCGTATCTAGACTAACGCGTGATCGCCCTGGCGTTCAGCAGCGAACAACCACCGTGCGTCGCCTAAACCCATTGCGACGGGCGTTAGATGATGCTGAAACAATGCATGTACCGAGCAAAGAGCAGCTTTTGTTTCGGGCAGGAAAAATCGTAAGTAATCTTGTCGATGGTACGCGCCACCCAGGTTTTGAACTCTCGTTGTTAATTGACGGTGGGCCCGTTGCCGATGCATTAACATTCCAAAGTGATCTAATCAATGACGCTGCAGACCGAACCAATGCCGCAAAGGTTTTGCCAAGTAATAACTATGATCGATCAATTATTCCAATAGAAATACCGTTCATGCGGGCCCCGTTCAAAAGTGAAGCAGACCTAGATGATTTTATTGAACTGGTTTCAACGACTGCGGATTTGCCTGTTTTTGATAATGGCCTGCGTGGCGTTTCATACCGCGCTGAACTGAACGGTTAACTACCCACTAGAAAAAGTCTCAGTTTCAGCGTATACTCTATTGGCTAATGAGTGACAATATCGTTGTAAAGGGTGCTCGGGAGCACAACCTCAAGGATATTGATGTTGAGCTACCTCGTAACAAGCTAGTCGTCGTGACTGGACTGTCTGGTTCTGGCAAATCTTCATTGGCATTCGACACTATTTACGCCGAGGGCCAACGACGCTACGTTGAGTCACTCAGCTCCTACGCTCGCCAATTTTTAGGTATGATGGAAAAGCCCGACGTCGACCAGATCGACGGGCTTTCACCAGCAATTTCGATTGATCAAAAGTCTACCAGCCGTAACCCGCGCTCAACCGTAGCCACCGTCACCGAAATTTATGATTATCTACGATTGCTATTTGCCCGCATCGGCATTCCGCATTGTCCGATCGATGGCGATCCAGTCATGCAGCAGACTACCAATGGCATTATTGACCAGATAGTCGCCAGCACACCAGGCGCTCGATTAATGATCCTGGCTCCTGTCGTGATTGATAAAAAGGGTGCCTTTGAGCACATTCCAGAGCAGTATAGCCGGGCTGGATTCGCTCGTGTACGAGTGGACGGCGTGGTGTATGCGCTTGATGAGTTCCCTGATCTCGACAAAAATTATAAACACAGTATCGAAATTGTCGTTGACCGTTTGGTAAATACCGAAGAAAGCCGTGGTCGATTAGTGCAGTCTGTCGAGCAAGGTTTGGAAATTGCCGAAGGCAAGGTGCTTGTGTTTGATGCTGACAGCCAAGAAGACGACGCCACAGTAACCTATAGCCTGATGTACGCCTGTCCAAATCACCCGGAAGTTAGTATCCCCGAGCTCGAGCCCCGGACGTTTAGCTTTAACAGTCCACACGGTGCGTGCCCGGTCTGTACTGGCCTCGGCTCACGACTAGAGGTCGACCCAGAACTAGTTATGCCGAATGGTAATCTGACTATTGCAGAAGGGGCTATTCGACCATTTAACCGATTTAATGTTGATGCTTGGTACATGAAGAAGCTACAAGCTGTAGCCGACAAGTACAACTTTAGCCTGCACGTGCCAACTTCAGAACTCAAGCCACCCGATCTCGAAAAGATCATGTACGGCACCGGTACTGAAAAATA
Organism: Candidatus Saccharimonadota bacterium; assembly: GCA_014377695.1. Taxonomy (GTDB): domain Bacteria; phylum Patescibacteriota; class Saccharimonadia; order Saccharimonadales; family UBA4665; genus JACMPA01. The sequence goes on along the minus strand of JACMPA010000016.1, from coordinate 190 downwards.
CAAGGTGTCGCTTGGTGGCAATCGAACTTTCGATACCACCTATGAAGGTGTCGTGCCAAACCTAGAACGTCGTCATAAAGAAACTGACAGTGAATTTATGCGCCGCGACATCGAGAAGTTCATGATCGAGAAAGATTGTTACAAGTGTAAGGGTCGCCGTTTAAAGCCGGAAGTACTGGCAATTACAGTT
>JACMPA010000015.1 GCA_014377695.1 Candidatus Saccharimonadota bacterium | reverse complement strand
CGGCCGTGCGCTTCAAAAGCTTCATATTGACGATACTTTGCAGGACGGAAGCACGCTTTGGAAGAACCAAGGCCACAATTTTTTGCTGGCTAGAACGCACCTTTTCGATGATGGCGGTTATTTCGTCATCGATGTCTACATAGACAGTTTCTTTGTTGAGGGAATCTTTTTGGTCTGGCATAATTTTATCGTATTGCTCTTAAGTATACTCTTCGGGGCTTAGACTCGTAACATCTTATCTAATTTCTCCCGAATCGTGTTATTGCCACCCCCAGCATATTGCATAGTATCGAGGCCAACGCGTAGTAATCCCATGGCAGTAATGTAGGTGTGATCTTTGACTTTGCCAGTTGAATCAGTAATACCGGCTACTTGGTCCGGGTTGATCAAACTAACGACGGGTTTGCGGGTAAAGGGTAATGCTTTGTACCAGACACTGTTTTGCAGTTCATCAATCAACATGTCCAAGCTTGAACCACCACCGCAAAGGTATATTTGGTGCGGCAAATGGTCGAGTTTGTCGAATTCACCGAGGGCTAGTTCGATGCCAGTAGTCCATACATCAAGCGTTTTTTCGAGGGCAGTTTCGATCTCTTTTTCTTTGGTAGCGGAAACTTGGTTTGTGCCGAGGCCCAGTTTAAGGCGTTCAGCTTCCTGGAAGTCAACGCCTAAATCGCGTTCGACGGCGCGAGTATACGCCCGACCACCAATGCCAAACATCTTCGTTCCTTGCACGCCACCTTCGTTAACGACGGCGATGTCGGTGGTACCACCACCGACATCCATCAGGATTGTGCTGAGGTTTTGATTTGGATTGTTACCAATCATACTCCGGGCGACCGCAAATGGTTCAGCGGCAACAGCTAACAGGTCAAGGTCGAGCTCAGCGGCAGTGCGCTCCAGGGCGCCGATGTGAATCATCGGCGCGAAGGCGGTGTAGAGTTGCACGATCACGTCCTTGCCTTGGAAGCCGATCGGATTAGTTACTGGGTAGCCGTCTATGTCGATGCTAACGAGCGCACTGTTTACTAGTCGTACTTCGACGCTTTTGCCGCCCAGTTCCATAGCTAATTGCTTCTTAGCTTTGACTTCGGCTCGTTCCTGCACTAATTTGATAATCTTTTCCATTTCAACCACGTCTAATGGCTCAGTTGGGGCCTTACGAGCGACACGCACAGTGGTAGTTGTGCCTTTCACCAGCTCGCCAGCAATACCGATGACGGCAGTGCGGACGCTGACGCCAGCTTCTTGCTCGGCTGCGTTCAAAGCTTTGTCGCAATTCTCGACTACACTGGCTATGTCGGCAATAGCACCGGCTTGCATGTCACTTAAACTCTGATGGGCCCGGCCCATGCCGACGATTTCGATAGTACCGTCATCACCGAACTTACCGATCAGCGCTTTAACGTTTTCGGTTCCGATGTCCAAAGCCACGACGTATTCTTGCTGACCACCACGCTTTTTGGTCGCTTTAGACTTAGCCTGTCCCACTTTGCTAACTGCACCACTAGCTCGGGTCTTGACGTTTTGACTGACCCGTTGTCCCATGTTTTGACTGATTGATTTAACTTTTTTGAGATTAAGCATATGCTCTTTATTCTAGCACACAGCTTCTGGACAATTGCCGATCGATTGCTAGTAGTTGACTAATATGATATAATATAAATATGTCCTTCGAAGATCGCCCACGCAGTACCGAGCATGATGCCCACGCATTATTATTTACGCGCGCAGCCGCGTTACTAAGTAATATCGGTCCAAGCGGCTATTCTGGCACAATCGAGCTGCCGATCAGCCCTAAAGCTGCTATCGCTTTAGAATCAAATGAGACCTTACAGCTTAAACAAATCGTGAGTTGCCGAGTTGCTGCTGAACCACTCAGTTTGGAAATTGGTGATACAGGACTAGGTGAATTAGGAATTGTAAGCGTATCAGTCCCCTTGCGTTCACAGGCTAGCAAACAGCTTGCAGCCCTCATTTTCGAACGTGGACCTGCAGATGAGGAAGAGGTGCGCGACATGTTTTTAACATGGTCAATGCCGAAAGATGGGCCAGCCGAGATGATAACCCGTACACCCTTTGTCAGCCAAGATTACTTATACACATTGCTCGAAACCGCTAAACATCCGCTGACTGCTTTCCCTGATGATCCATCCGGACTACGGCTGATGATGGCTGGCCTATTATCAAAGGCTGACACGTATACAATGCATCGCGAGAAGGAGTTTGCTATTGACCCAGTACATTCTTTGCGAGTTGCCAGCACCGTAAACCGTTTCTACGAAGCTGGAAACCGTGGCGATCAGACTTCTCGCATCGTCACACCGCGTAGCAGGAAACGACGCTCAGGAGGATCAGAAAGTAATGGTGAGGCTAGTGGCTACCGACACAGTGAAGTATTAGAGGTAATCATCACTGAATTTGATGAGGGGCACACGGCCCGTCGGCAGAATACCCGCACTAATAACTCCCACGTTCCCAGTATTCCGGCCCGCCCAATAGCTACGCAGACGCTACGATTTGAAGGAGCAGATCATAATATAACTTCTGTCGAAATGCGAACACAGTATGAATTAGACCCCGACAATACTGTCAGCTTTCGAGATACACACATCGATCCGCCGTTGGCCGAGCGCATAGCTAAGTCAATTGCAGCCTATAATGACGACTAATCATAGCCACAGACATTTGTAGAATCCAATATTTCTGAGCTAACTAAAAATACCGACAGCGTGCTAGAGCCAATTATGGTATCGTGGCAACACTTATTATTAGACAACATCAGGAGCGAGAATGAACATAACACCAGAATCTCATGCAGCGTCGTCGACGCCACAACTTAGTGAGTTAAGCGGCGACAAGCGCCTCGGTCATAAGTTGTTCGAAATCGGTGCCGCCGGCATCAACTCAGATATGCTACATCTAGCGTCTGTCGAACTTTCAGGTGGTCTTGATGCTCACTTCCTAGAGCCAGCTGCTGATAGTCGGGATGGTATGCGCCACGACCGTTTTGAGGCCGACCCTGGCACCGCCCCTTATCCCTTCGCTGACCGCCCAGCTACTACCAAGCTATTGTCTAGCCTGACCACCTTTGTCCGTGGCTTGGGAACCATCGAGCCAGACTTTGCCGCCCAAAACGACCAAGGTGAATTAGTACCGCACGTCGGGCTGAGCAGCTGGGAGCCCAATCATATTGAACTAGATCGATATACGTTAGGCCATTTAGGTGTGCCCACCTTGCCAGATGACTATGCTGAGAGTCAAACCGATCAAACGTTGACGCTTCTACTTGCACTGCGCGGCCAACGTAAAGTTGAAGTAAAGACACCAGAGCGCCCAGATCGTGACACTAGGTATTCAACGTTAGAACCTGGCAAGCTGCTCGTTGTGCGGGCAGCTGGTTTGTTACTGAATGAGACGGTCCTAAATCCGTTGTACCGAACGCAAGAAGTCCGCGGTTCCAATGTCATCATGATTGCTTCCCATCGCCCAGCTACTGGGAGCGTACCGGCCCAGATTACCTATGATCGAGGACGCATCGAGCTTGCCGAGAGCAGCAAAGTTGGTCGGTTAAGTGCTGTTGGTATGTTGTGGCGACGCATCAGCAACCGCTGACATAACCAAGCTACGAGCTGGGCATTTTGTGATGGATATCACAAAATTCTGGCATACTTGACAAGGGGCTGCTATAATACGCAACAGAACAGGCCAGACAAACAGACCTATTCAAAAGCTCACGAAATTAAGTTCCTAATGTATAAGTTAGGGATTTCTGGGGTGAGCACGGCCTATATAGCAACAAAAAGTACTTAGGAGATCCAAATCGTGTCAGCTCAACCAAATATTGAACAATCAACCTCTAACGAAGGTTTTGCTAGGCACATGCCTCAAGAAGCTTTCCGCATCATTCAAGGTGACTTTCAGGCTCAAGCGCCACTGGGCGAAATGCCTACACCACAAGCTGTGCAGGTTGAACCAACAAGCGCAAGGCTTCCATACGATTGCCCTACCGGAAAATTCGAAGCAGCCGCACCAAAAGTTCGTGGACTAGCACATGATTTGCCACTGCTGCCCGGCGCTGTTCGAATAGATTTCTAATAGTTGTTAGTATCTAAAAAACCCTACGTATACGTAGGGTTTTTTGTACTGACCGACTTTGTGACGCCGGATACTTCACACCTCACATGACGCTTACTGCGGATTTGAATTGAATGGTTAGTTACGAAAGTACTGCCTTGATGCGCCGGATGCCAGATGAGCTGGACTCTTCTTTTTTGATCTTGAACCGCTTCGGCGTGTTGGATCCGACGTCTGGTACGGCTAATTGCCCAGTATGGTCAACATGAGGGCCGCCACATATCTCGAAGCTAAACGGCGTGTCATCGCCATTGGCAATCATTTGATAAACCTTTACGGTATCGCCGTAGCGATCACCGAAGGCACCGAGAGCACCCTTCTCTTGACGCGCAACCGTCGTCGGGTATTCCTGAAATGATACTTTCAGGTCCTTTTCAATCTGCTCATTCACCATGTCTTCGACGGCTTGAAGTTGTTCTGGCGTTACTTTATCTGGATGGCTGAAGTCAAAGCGCAGTCGGTCTTCGGTAATGTTACTGCCGTGCTGAATGACGTGGTCACCAAGCACGGTGCGTAATGACTGGTACATCAGGTGCGTGGCGGTGTGGTATTTTTTGTGTTGCAAGGTTTGCCCACCAAGGCCACCTTTGAAAGTGCCCTTTGCCGCGGTCTGCGACCGCTCCCGCTGCTCTTTCATTTTAGCGTCAAACTGCTCTCGCCAATCGTTTGGAAGCTCCAATCCGAGTTTAAAAGCTTCTTCTGTACTGAGTTCAACCGGAAAGCCATACGTGTCGTACAGTTTAAATAGCAATTCGCCATCAACATCGTTTTGCATTGGCTCAGCATCGGCCTCGTGGCGCTTGAGTACGTCAGTACTGTGACCCACTATCTTGGTGAGCTCTTGTAGCCCCTTCCGCAACGTCTGGCGGAAGGCCTTTTCTTCTTTAGCTAACACTTCGATAACCTTGTCGCGGTTGGCTTTGACTTCTGGATAGTCGGCTTCATACAAATCAGCGATTACTGGAACGATCTGTTCCATGAAGTTCTGCTCAACGCCGAGTTCGAAGGCAAAGCGGATCGCCCGGCGCACGAGGCGGCGCATGACGTAACCCTGTTCTTTATTACTTGGGACTACCCCATCGACAGCAAGGAATGTGGCAGCGCGCAGGTGATCGGCAATGACCCGCATACTCGGCTGATTACTATCGTATGATTTGCCAGAAATCTTTTCGAGTGTTTCAACTATCGGCCATAACAAACTAATCTTGAAAACGTCCGGATTGTCGATGGCAGCTGCCGCAATACGCTCTAGGCCAGAACCGTGATCGATATTTGGTTTATCGAGCGGCACGAATTCACCTTCGGCTACTTTGCGGTAAGCCATAAACACGTTGTTACCGATTTCCATAAATCGACCACAATCACAGTTCGGGTGGCAGTGCTCGCCCCATTTAGCGTCATGCGGCGTTCCAAAATCGTAAAACATTTCGCTGTCTGGACCGCATGGATCACCGACGGGCGTAGTTTGCGGGCCTGTTTTACCACGATTCCACCAGTTTTTGCTGCCATCGTAATAGAAAATGCGCTCGCCAGCGTGCATGCCCCGTGCATAACCCTGTGCTTCGCTACCAATGTCGGTGACTCCAGCAGAAACGCCGCTATCCACAAATAGTTTTTCCCAAAGCTCGGCTGCCAAGGTGTCTTTAGGTACACCGAATTCTGGAGCACCGATAAAGCAGGTCACGTACAACTTAGCCGGATCAATGCCAACCACTTTAGTCAAAAATTCATACATCCAGGGAATTTGTTGTTCCTTAGTGTAATCACCGAGAGACCAGTTACCCAACATTTCAAAGAACGTTGTATGACGGTTGTCACCGACTTCCTCGATGTCTTGGGCACGTAAACAGGTTTGACTATCTGCTAATCGGATGCCGTCGGGGTGTTGATCACCTAACAAAAACGGTAGTAATGGCTGCATGCCAGAGCCGGTAAAAAGTGTCGTCGGGTCGTTCAAGGGCACCAAAGGTGCCCTTGCGATCACTTGGTGGCCACGATCCGTAAAAAATTTGAGGTAGGCTTTGCGAATATCTTGAGCGTTCATATCGACCTATTTTACACTACTTCGCCTCTGTCCGGCACCAAACTAGCTACTTGAGCTATACTTAAGTACCATGAAATTCTTTGAAAGACACGGCAGCAGCCGAGACACAAGTCAAAGTGCTGAAATAGCTTCACGTCCAGTCATTCGTGATGTGACGGCTGTTCGGCACGTCCTAGAATCCCTGGAACGACATCGAGCGGCCGATCAATTTAATGATATTACAGAGGTTACGCTGAATGACTATGGGCAGGCCGCACTAGGTAAACCTATAGAGTTTCCAAACGGTTTTTTACACGCGCTTGAAGCTTCGCAAGTTATAACAAATCGTGAATAAGCTTATAATCGTGATCGTTTAAGCGGTGCACGTTTCCCTGAAAAGCCAGAGTCCAGTTTTTGGCTGGCCATTTGCGGGCGTTTTCGTACTCAGTTAAGAACGTCTCAACTGGCAAGTACTCGTCAGCCTCGCGGGCTTTTACGAGGTCAACTGGGAAGCGATGGGGGTAGTATTCACCAAGCTTAGTAGATTCCCAAATGACGGTTTCATCAAAGTAGGCTTCACCAGTGGCCACTGCCTCGCCGGCAATAGCCTTGAGGCCCGTCGCATAAAAGAAGACCGTATCACCGGGCCGCACCTCGCTTGCTGCCTTGGCCCAACGCTTTTTCATGCCCGCAACGTCAAAGCCGCGGCCACGCGAAGTCTCAAAGTTAGCTGGTGACGATACAAGTAACCAATGTGTCATAGTTTTAAGTGTAGCAGATGCTTCTATTCAACGATCGAATGAGCAGCCGGTGCGAGCCCGAATCCAGCTGGATTGCCCTCGTCCATACCTTGCATTGCTGCTAGTTGTAAGTACGTTGGCTGCTCAACACTTAACGTTGCATGCATAGCCAAATGTCCAAAGATATGCGGACTAGCAATCGGTTCGACTTCTCTAAGTTCCGCGCCTAAATCCAGTAGCCGATCGTGAGACATTCTCTCGACACTTTCGAACAACGTGCGGGCTTCTACCGCCGGTTCCTCAGATTCATACAATTGTTCAAATATAATCGGTTCAATAATTGTGCGGATTTGGTCACCGACATCGGTTGCACCAGTTCCCTTACCAGCCATTAGCCCATTGACTACTAATTGCTCGACGCTTACTGGACCGGCTGGCCGGCTATCAGAACTCTTCAGATACTCATACTGTTTGCGCTGACGATTATCATCAATACCAGTTATGTGTCCCCAAGTAAACGCCCCGCTCAAATTAAATAGGCGACCTTTAATGTCAGGCACTTGCACGTTCTGCGTATTGAAATTGAACGACCGGTTATCATTCTGCGTATTTAGCAGTTTGTATTTGCGCCACGGGTGGGGTGAAATCAAAAATCCTGGTAATAGGAGGTCATAAAACTCTTTGTCCCAGCCGATTGGTTTGCCATCTGTTTTAAATAAACTTTGAATGGGAACTGGACCTGATTTCAGCCCGCTGATTTGAGCAAACGGATCGTAGATAGGCGTTGATTTATAAAATTGTCGATTACGTTCTCGCATACCTATCCAGCCTGGATCAACAAAGCGCACTCGGCCGTTCTTGGATAGGCCTTCGGGACTACCCGCCTTCATTTTCATGAACACGCCGAGCCCGACTATAGCCGCGCTGCCTGCGCCAGCGGCGACACCTTTTACTTGAGATGCACTACGCATACCAAACTCTGATACGTCTTTAAGTGAGTTATTTACTATCAGTTCAGTCAGCAGTTCAGCAGCCATAATTAAACTGTACTATATACTTTATTTTTGAATATGCAAACGGTTTGTGCAATTTTGATCACTTACGCTAATGATACACCTTAAAACGAACAGCGGGTACGATGGTTTTATCACACTACAATACCGCCGCCGAGGCAGCGATCACCGTCGTAGACGACGGCAGATTGGCCGGGTGTGATCGCCCGGATGTCTTCATTCAATACCACCTGTACTACCTCTGCCATTCCAGCGTTGGGAGGACAGTCCTCCCAAGTTAATTTACACCCGACGAGTGGGGCGCGGTAGCGAGTGCGGACGTGGTATGTTTTGCCAGCTTCTGGCGTTTTGTTAATCCAGTGCAAATCACTCAGTCGTAAATCTTTGTGCCATAATCGAGTATCATCGAGTTGAGTCGTAACGTACACTTCATTCTTAGCCATATCTTTGCCCACGACGTAATACGGCAGACCACCGCCTACGTCTAAGCCATGACGCTGACCAATCGTATAAAAGATAGCTCCGTCGTGCTGCCCGATCGTAACCCGGTTCTGATCAACAATCGCACCGGTAGTCTGTGGGCCTAACTCGTACAACAAAAAATCTTTGATGCCGACTTTACCGACGAAGCAGATTCCCTGACTGTCCTTTTTTTGAGCCGTAGCTAGGCCAAACTCTGCTGCAAGTTCACGGACGCGTGGCTTTTCGTATTCGCCAATTGGCATAAGCGTGTGCTGCAAAGCATCTTCCGTGACGCGGTACAAAAAATACGATTGGTCCTTATTTGTATCGATGCCGGTGAGCAGTTGGCCATTCGCAACTCTAGAATAATGCCCTGTAGCGATCATATCGGCCCCATCTTCCAGGCAGGCTTGAAGGAAGAGTTTAAACTTTACTTCTTGGTTACACATAACGTCTGGGTTCGGCGTCCGACCAGCTTGGTACTCGGCAACCATGTAATCAACCACTTTTTGGCGGTACTCCGCCTGAAAGTCGTACATTTTGAACGGAATATCAAGCTGCACGGCCACTCGCTTGGCGTCTTGGTAATCTTCCTTCCACGGGCAGACCATACCGGGCAAATCCTGACTCCAGTTTTTCATGTACACACCCGTCACATCGTAGCCTTGCTGCTTCAAAAGCGCAGCCGTAACAGAGCTGTCGACACCGCCAGACATGCCGACATAGACTTTCACACCAGAATTAGGACTTTTTGACATAATACTACTATTATATCAATACTAGCCTTCCGATACTAGCTGACCAGGGTGATAATCTAGCTGTACGATGCTAGTTAAATATTGAGGATTAAGCTTTGACTATTTTTATGATGCCGATAATCGGCCCGACGATCAACAAGACCACACCGGCAAAACCAATAAGAATCGCTAGAATATCAATGAATTTACTGTCGATACCGGCAAAGTGAAAGATAAACTGAAGAATTGCCACGCTGATTAAGATGATGAAAGGCGATACAATCCATAAAATCCCTCTCCGGACATCACGCGCATAATGGGGGTTAGGCATACTTGTGGAGACTATAGGTGATTGTCCGAACCCTAATCGACGAAACGCTTCGGCTATCATCGGTTCGCTCCAGCCGGTCTGCAAAAGACCTTGCTGTATGGCGGCTGGATTGCCACCCTGCGTTAAAGCTAGTTGGATGTACTGCATGAGTTGAGTTAATTACTCTTCCATGGCCTAGTACTGTACGTCACCACGGGAACGTTCCAGCTGCTTTCGGATTGCGAACAGTTCATGGCGGCGGCCCAGCCAGAATGAGCTGAAAATGAGTGGTAGGAGGAGGAGCATTGGCCACCATATGATGGTTGAGGTGCCGTTTGTGACTCCCGTGCCACTGCTGGAACCGGCCGCGCCGCCCGTGATTGAACTCTGACTGACTTTACCATTGGCTACGCCTACCAGCTGCAGGAAGGCCACGTTACCCTTTGCATCGGTAACTTTGACGATAACCCTGTAAATTCCGGCTGATTTATACGTATGCTTAATTGATATGTTACCGGGGAACGATTCGCTCTGCAGACTAGCGGCCGTACCGTCGCCCCAATCAACACTTAGAGCATACGGGCCAACACCACCACTCAGAATGATTGGCCAGTCCAGGACCTTGCCAGGATCAGCACCCAGCTGTGCAAATATGCTACTCAGGCTGACCCGCACACCGAAAGCGGTGAACTGAGTATCGGCATAAGTAATGGAAACTAAGTTTGAATCTGGGCCGGCCTGATCAAGTGAATCATAAACCCTGGCCACGAGGTCGTTTCGGCCGCTAAACAGATCAACCTGCATACTATAACTGCCATTGGCACAAATTGCTGAACCTACGAAGATATTGTTACTAAATACCTTGACTAACAACCCGGTTTTACACAAACCACTAACGGTAGTCGGGGTTACCTTAAACGTCTGACCGTTCCCTGGAACGGTGATGGTCGCCGCCTGTGTTGGCGGCGGCGATGGCACGGTACCTTCTAGTCCAACTGCACCAGACTGTGGATTCTTCTGCGAACCAATAGCCTTGGCTACCGGCACGTTTACAATGAGTGCCCAAGCAATGACAAACAAAATTATCGCAGCTAGTCGCCAATGACGAGCCGAAAATGGACGAGCCGAAGTGATATGTATGTTGCTCATGTTTATCTAAACTATACCTTATAGGTTCAGGGAAGCATCAATTTGAGTATAGTTTAGTTCAAATTGGAATCCCAGAGTACAGCACGCGCATAGCGCATGAGTACTGGAGCGTGGACCCTACGTTACATGTGCCAAATCTGTTATTTCGCCCCTGGTTTATTTACGTCCGCGGCCAGCGCGGCGCAATACCCGTCGGTTGTAGCGCTTCAGAACCCGTGGCACTTCAACGATGGCAATGATTATCAGAACGATTAGTACACCTAATACAATCATGATTGGGACCGGTATGACGTAGAACGTCGTGTTAGCGGTCAGAGTTTGACCCTTACCATACCCAAAATCACCTTGAATTTTGTATTTCCCAAACGAGCTGATGCTTTTGAGTGGAATTGCAAACTTACGGACGCTTCCTGGCAGGACGCTACCAGGTGTTTCGGCATTGTTAACTTCAGTTGTGTAGACAACCGAACCGCCCATTTTCGTGACGGTAAGCTTACCAAATGGCACTTCCTGGATGTCACCACTGTTTTTAAAGCGAACCACGGCATCAATGTCGTTCTTTTTGGTGAAGATACTGTGTATCTTGTCTTTTTTGCGGGTGTCGATGCTCTCGACGCTCATGATCTCTTTGTAATTACCTGGTACTTTTACCAATATCAGTGAAGCGACACTTGCGGAGAGGGCCACGTTCTTGCCGGCAACAGTTTCGGTAGTGGCTGCAAATCGAACTGCACCAAAGTAACCGCCGGCTGGGGCAGTTGCTGGAATACTAATAGGAACTTTGATGTCTCGTTGCTCATTAGGGGCAAGCGTAACATTGCTTAATTTTGGTACAAAGGCCCGTAAGCTATGTGTTGGGGCTGATTTACCGTCGTCCAAGATCAGAGCCGGGTTTCCCGACTCGTCACCACTGGCGACGAAGTCATTCACGAATACCTCGAAAGTGGTTTTTTGCGAGGTAACGTTTGTAATGTAGACATCAACCGTCACATTGCTGCCTGGTTTGATTGTCAGGTTGGAACTGACCGGTGATATCCGTAATCCGTTGCCTGCTCCACCAACCGCATCAGCTGCGAATACCGGCGCTGTTGAGCCACATAGCATTACAAATGCTGCAAGCATCACTGTTAAAGATGTTAAGACGTTACGACGTCGACTCATACGATTTTTTCCCTCTTATTTTTTGATTAGTTATTAGTAATCATACCAAAAGCATGAGGGTTTTACCAAAGAGTCTATACCCTACGTCTCGAAAACATAGATTACACTTGTAGATATGCAAAAAAATCTTGAGCTAGCCCGCCACGCATCTGTCAGCTTCGAGGGGGGCTTCACTATCATCTGTCTGCATTAAATGAGTCGGGCACTAGACTACAAAGTTAAAAACCGGCAGTGGCGACGTACGTCAATGTCGTTACGTACACCCCCGGTGCTTGGTCTTTTTTGACGTTTGCTAGGTAGCTGGTTGTGTATCGACGGGCTTCGTCCGGTTGCGTAGCCGTGGCAACGGTATCGCCATCGGTGTATTTGTACTGATTAGCAATTTTGTACCCGCCTACTGCCGAACCGGTACCTGCCCCAGCTGGAGCTTGTCCCACTTGCGGATCGCTATTAGCCACCAAGTTTATGCCAAATTGACTGACACCGGGCCGCGATACATCTGGAGCGGCCAATTCTGGAATAACGTTGTTACCGGACGTCAATGTACTCCCATTCACTGAGATAAAGTAGCCGGTGTCGGCATTGGATCCAGCTACCATCTGAGTTTGGGCTACACTAGCAATGGCTGGACTAAAGTTTCCGAAATTAATATAGTCCCCAACTGCGGTCGCACAGTTTACCCCAGTCACGGTAATTCCCACGCAAAAGTATAAGTATGGTGGTACGGTGGCACTAATATTGACGCTTGTGTTGATGGTAAAGGCTAAGCCGCCATAATCCGTGCTTGCACCGGTACCAGCCGCCGTAGTATATGTTTGAATCCGCCCAAAATAGGACCCATTCGTGGACGGGTTAACGATACCGCTCAGTTTGAAGGTTAGGCTTGTCGCTCCTGTAGCCACTGGTGCGCGGCCCAATATAATATCTGTGCCGCTAGCACTTACGATGCTAAAACCAGCCCCACCGGTTTGCGACGCTAGCGACGTGCTATTCAGGTTCATGCCGACTGGCAGCGTGCAGGGGTTACCAACGAGCGGGCTTTCGGCACAGAACTGTAATTTGATCGAGCCCAGCGTCTCAGCCTGTGGCAGCGTAAAGGTTAGTTGATAAGAATCCGTGGCGCTGGCGCTGGCGGATGAGAGCTCGATACTGCGGGTTGGCAGCTGTGCCCCGTACGCCGTACGGCTATGCAGTAGCCCTGCTACTAGGAGCAGGGCTACGATCAGCGCACTGATGCTTTGGAGTGAAACCAGTCTATGTGCGTCTGTGGCAGACATTCATATCTATCCTAGAATGTACCAGTCGCAATCAGCGATTCGTTTACCGAGTAAACACCGGCTGGAGTGGTTACGCTGGCTTGCGCGGCAAAGGTCATCTTAGTATTTACGTCAGCCGTAGCAGTGGCATTTGTGTTTGCAATCGGGTCACCGTAGGTAGACGTAACTCCAGCGCCCATTCCGTAATTTGTTGCGCTATTGTAGTCGTTGAGAGGATTGACAGTACCGACACCACCAGCAACTGGTTCAGCTCGCATTCCATACTGTGCAGCTGCCGCTGTGAAAGCTACCGGTGTACCTGTTGTGCCTAATCCAACTATTTGGCAAGACACACCACCGTCACGGCTAAGACCTGAACAGGTGTTATGTGTTTTCATGCGTACTATTGCGCCAGTTAATGCATTAGTCGATATTTGGAAGTATGCGTCATCAGTATCAACTACTGTACTATCGATTATTTTAGGCGTACCGTGCCCGAGCACTAAGTCAGGCGTTACAGTACCAGTACAGCCAGGGGTAGGTGCAGTTTTAGAGGTACAGAAGGTCAAGGTTTCCATGACAGTCGCTGTAATGTTAATGAGCTGCGCAGTGCTGAGAGCAAAGCCACCATAATTTTTGTAATCGCCTAATGCTGTAGGGCTTGTGTAGACCGTCGTTGTGCTTCCGTAACTGATGTCGTTATACGTGTATATACGAGCCCAGAATGTACCACCCGGGGTAGGTGTAGGATTAGTAACACCAGTGACCGTAAAATCAACCGCAGTTGTGCTCAATGCACTACCAGTGCCTTTAGTTAACTTAATCTGTGAGGCAGAACCTGTTCCAAGAGCCCAGCCAGTAGTGCCGGTACCTGCAGTGAACGTAAGCGTGCTGGCGTTCATGCCTGTAGGAGCGGTACAGTTGCCGCCGATAATAGAACTGTTGCTACAAAAATCAATGATAAGACTTTGAGCACCGGCAGTTGTTGGAGTAAAGGTAGTCTTGTACAAAACACCAGTCATACCTGGGGTTGAGTCGCTGATTTCGATACTACGGGTTTGAACCTGAGCTGCAGCACTTACGAGTGGAGTTATAGCTGGCACCAATGCACCGAGCGCTACCGCAACGGCGGCGGCTAACGATCCAGTACGGCGTACTACATTACGTTTGATGTTCATTTTTAGCTCCTATTTTGTTTCTGTTTTAAGGGGTTATATGACCAAATAATAGCATTTGCAGTATGGTCATACAACTGTTTTCCATGCTAATTGTAGACTTTTCTACAATTAGCTAGTCGGGCATCTTTAATACGTAGAAGTCGCCACTAGCGATTGGTTCATCACGTAGCTACCGCCGGGCGTGACCGACGAGACGTTGTAGAGGTAACTTATAGTGTAGTCAGTCTCACCGGAACTCGTGTTGCTGTAAGCGATGGCATCATTATCCGCGTACTTATAACTATCTGGAATGTCATAGCCTGGCGAGGCGTGACCGAAGGCGAATGTGCTGTCGGGAACTTCTAGCGGATCTGCACCCAATCCGCTTGAACAGGCGCCAAGCCCGCCCGGCGAGGTATTTGCTGGGCAAGAGTTACCGACCAAATTAATTCCGAACTGCTCGGCACCTGTGGCTGAGGTTGATGGTGTCGACAGCAAGCTTAGAATGCGGTTGGTATTCTTGGGGCCCGGCGAGTGTGTGTATACGGAGTAGCCACTAGCTAAGTAGCTTTTTACGGAGAACGTCGCACTGGCAACCTTTGTAGTGGTGCTGGTTAACTGGCCGACATCTATGTTAGTGGCGTTAACGATTAATTCAAGCGATGTATCGCGGAAGGTATTGTTGCCGGCCTGCACTTGGTAATTGGCACTACTGGAGTTGCCAACGGCCGTCTCCCCGGCCGATTGTTTGGTACAGTAGCTCGTCGAGCAAGCGTTCAGTTCACCGCCACTGCCAAAGAATGTTTCATCAACACTGTAGCTTGCCGACGTTGACTGTGCAGCACTTGCTAAGCCGGTAGTACTTGCTACTACCAAGACACCGAGCACCAACACATGTAGGAACTTTTTGTATTTACCCATATTCACCTTCTATTGTCCTCGAGGTAGGCCTAAATTGCAATCCGTTTACGCTTTCCACAGCGCCAATGGTATTATGTAGGAAAGATATACGGTGGTATGGCAGACGAACAACAAAACACTGGTGGTAGCACGACTGATGGTGAGTCCTTAGAGGGCGCAGCAGTTGATCAAGCGGCAATAGCTCCGGCTGACGGGATCAACTCGGACGACAAAGGAGCCAAGAAAAAAGGCTCGGGTGTTTTCGGTAAATTTAGCGTCTACCTGTTGATGTTTGCCCTGGTAATATTGCTAGCAGCTATGGTAGTGGTTGGGACGTATTTGCGCAGTCATACAAAAACTACCAACAAGATCAAAAGCCAAGATTTAAGCCAAACTGATCTGAAGCAGCTTGCGCAAAGTGATGTGACTGTGGGTGACGCGAAGCAGGTATTAAACGTCCAAAGTAACGCTGTGTTTGCCGGCCAAGTATTAGTGCGAAGTGATCTACAAGTGGCGGGTAAACTCCAAGTGGGTGGCAGCCTGTCACTTACCGGTATCACGGTATCGGGCGATAGCGTGTTTGACCAAATTCAGGTAAACAAAAACATGCAAGTGGCAGGTGATCTTGCAGTCCAAGGGCAGCTTACGCTAGCCAAAGGCATAAATGTAAATGGTGGTGGCACGTTTAATGGGCCACTCTCTGCACCATCGTTAACAGTCAATACTTTGCAGCTGAACGGTGACATTAGTTTTTCGCGCCACATCACTGCCGGCGGCGTAAACCCGGGGCGCACCAATGGCAATGCCCTTGGCGGTGGTGGCACAACATCTGTTGGTGGTTCCGACACTGCCGGTTCAGTTACGATCAACACTGGTAGTAACCCCAGCACCGGTTGTTTTATAACGGTTAACTTTGCTGCTAAGTTCAATGCGACGCCACATGTTGTCATTACCCCAATTGAAGCTGCTGCTGCTAGCTTAAATTACTACGTAACCCGTTCGGCTAGTAATTTCAGTATTTGCAGCGTGAACGCCGCTGGTGCTAATCAAAGCTTTGGCTTCGACTACATTATCTTTGATTAAGTACCTGGCGTCGTAAGTTTAGACGTCGAGGAAAACGACTAAATCATCGGCTTTGACGTGCATAATGCCGCCAGATATAGGTATGACCTGTTCTTCTTTGTCGGTACGCACGACTAAATCGCAGGGTGCTAACAGGGTTATGAAGTTGTGGTGCTTAGGAAGGATGTCGAAGTTGCCGGTCTTGCTGGCGGCACTTACGCTGAGGGCTAGGCCATCGAAATATACTTTGTAAGGCGAGTAGACCTTTACAGCCATATTAACGCCCTTCTCGATGTTATCGACCGCGTTATTTTCGACCTGCTTCTCGTCACCCATTTGCTAGATAACGATCTCTTCGATTGACTTGAGAGTTTCGTCACGACTAAAGAAGTCACCCGGTACACCGTTATGTTTGGTCATTACGTTCATATTCTGCGTAAAGTTGGCAATTAATTTCTTGGCTTTAGCATAATCTGATCGGTCAGCTGGCGATAGTTCGTTCTCTCCAATGATGGCGATAATACCTTTCAGCGATTCGTATTTTTGCAGCAACGACATAACCTGCACGCTGAGCAAGTAGTGGCGATCACCGACGATTTCTGGTGTCAGCAGCGACGACGTGGTTAAGTTCAAGTCGACAGCTGGACGGATGCCCTGCTCGGCCACTTTGCGGGACAGCACGATAATCGAGTCCATCTCATGTCCAATGAACTGCACTGCCGGGTCGGACACGTCGTCAGCCGGGACATAGATGGTTTGTACCGATGTGATAGATCCATTTTCGTTGGAACTCAAGCGGTCTTGCAGGGTTTTGACGTCCGAGAAGATGGTTGGCTCATAGCCACCTTCGTTTGGCACTTGATCCAGAATGGTCGACAGTTCGTTTCGGGCCTGAATGTAGCGGAACATGTTGTCGGCAAAGAACAAAACGTCTTTTTTGAGATCATCACGGAAGTGTTCAGCCGCGGCAGTGGCCGAAATACCGATCAGGGCACGTTGGACCGGGTTTTCGTTCATTTGCGCAAAAAACATAACGGTACTTTTAAGTAGGTCGTTCTCGCGGAGCGTGTCCCACAACTCGTGGCCTTCCCTAATGCGCTCACCAATACCCGTAAAAAATGATAACCCGGAACCAGAACGAGCAATGTTGTTGATGAGCTCCATGGTAACCACCGTCTTACCGACACCGGCACCACCGATGACACCAATCTTACGACCCTTTACGAACGGAGTAAAGAAGTCGATTACTTTGATACCTGTTTCGAGGATTTCGGGCGCCGCAATGGAGAAATTGGTGCTGCGTTCAGGCAGTTTCATAATGTTTTTGTATTTGAGGTCCGGCCCGGTAACGGGTTCGCCACCGTCCAGCGGATCGCCCAGGGCATTCATGATGCGACCGATGGTTGCCTCACCAAGTGGTACCTCGATGCCCTTATACGTCCGTGACACGGCCATGCCCTTCATGATGCGGCGGTCGGTCCGGATGTTCAAGCAAAAGGCGATGCCACCTGGTTCCAGGTGGTCGACGAGGAGCTGGGTGCCAGCTCCGTTGTCTAGGAGTACGAGCTCGTTGATATCTGGCGTGTCGTCATCAAAACGTACACGCACAATTAGGTCTTTGATCGATATAATTGAACCTGGCATCAGTTACCTGCTCCTGCTGTACTTTTTTTAATGCCCGTTATGATTTCCTTAAGGCGTTGATCCTTAATGGCTCGCCGAGAGCGGTTAAATTCCATATGTAAATCATTTCTAGATTCATCTGCTCGTTGGTGCGAAGCCGTCATAGCCTTAAATCGACTGGCATACTGAGCCAGTTTTGAACTCAGGATAAGTTGGCTGATAGAAATCTGCATCATGGAGCGCTCCAAATGCGCCGCCACAGCAAAACTATCCGGTTCGAAGATATACGTTTCCTCGCTGATCACCTCGGCATCGTCATCCTCCCCAGCCGCAGCTCGGGATTTAACGGCACTGGCTAATGATATTTTTTTGACGTCTTGGGACATGAGCGATATGTACTCAGCATAAAACAGGCTGGCAGCCTTGTATTGCTGGACTTCACGAACAATTGGCACGACGTTAATGTTTTGGTCTTTAGCTGGTAGTTTATAATACTTCTTGAAACCAATACCACGTTGACTTAGTTGAATTGCACCGTGGTGACCTATGACAATAATGTCATGCTTCTCGGCATCGTATTCTTCAAGGACTAGTTTAAGAATCTTTTGGTCGATGTCACCACTGAAGCCACCTTCTGCGGTAATCATGATGAACAATTCTTTATCAATCAACGGTTTTTCGTCGACGTCACGACCAAAGGTAAAGAGCGAGTCAACGCGCATTTGGCTGTATATCTTCCACAGCCGATCAAAGAATTTGGTTGATTCTAGGACCTGGTTTTTGGTCTGGGCAATCTTCATACTGGCGATGCCTTCGAACGCACTGGTTAATTCGACGAGTGTAGCCATAGATGCTTCTTCGTGGGCAAGTTCGGATGGGCGCTTCATGCTCCGGTCTCCGCTACATTCTTGGGGTCTTCTTTTGGTGGCTCGGCTGTGGCTTCATTGGCAGGAGCAGCCTCCGGGTTGGACTGTGCTTCTTTAGCAGCCTTTTCGTCGGCCTTGGCCTTTTCTTCAGCAGCCTTCTTCTCTTCTTTGTCGTGCTTCTTATCTTTTTTCTTTGCGTCTTTGCTTTCGGCCTCAGTCAATGGCTTTGGTTCTTCCTTTGGCGGTTCTGGTGGCGCTGGCAGTTTAGCGACTTTGGCTTTTACCTCATCGCGAATTGCCTCAAATTCTTCGTCTTTGGTAATGCGTTTTCCGGCTTCATTCACTAACAGTTTCATGGAGCTGATATCGAGTTCGGCACCCGCTTCGAGGTTAAGAATAATATCCATCATCAGTTGCTGCGCCCAAAGCGAGAACGTGTCGGTTGGACTTTGGGTGAGCATCTCAAAAATACGCTTACCAGTCTCTAGGGCGTGTTTCGCATCGGCGCCAAGCTCGGAACCAAAGTGGGAGAATTCTTCGGCTTGGCGATAATCAGCCAAGATTTTGAGTGTGCTGGCTGCCAGGTTTTTTTGGCGCTTGTTGTGCCCAACACCACCGGCACGGGTCACGCTGAGTCCCATGCTGACAGCCGGACGAATACCAGCGCGGAAGGTTTCCATATCAAGGATCCACTGTCCGTCGGTAATGGACATGATGTTGGTCGGCAAATACGCGGTGATATCGCCGTTGGCAGCGTGCACTACGGGCACACTCGTCAAGCATGCGCCGTTACGATCCAATCGACCGGCCCGCTCAAGGAGGCTAGAGTGAGCGTAGAACATATCTCCAGGGTAAGAGTCACGACCTGGGCTAACGCCTGACATCAGCGCTACTTCACGGTAGGCGTGGGCGTGCGAAGTTAAATCATCATAAATGATGATGGTATCTTGGTTGCATTCTTGCCAAAGGTATTCTGCCAAACTGCAGGCAACGTATGGTGCGATGTAGCTCATGATGAGTGATTCAAACATAGTCGATACTACGACGATAGCTTTTTCCATGCCACCATTCTCATTCAAGCGGGTTAAGAGGGTGTCGATGTCACTGCGCCGCTTGGCAATTAAGCAATATACCACAATTTGGTCAGTGTTTTTTTGATTGATGGCTAGCTGCGTCACAATGGTGCTTTTGCCTGACTTGCTGTCACCTAATAACGCCATGCGCTGGCCGCGAACCATTGGGAACAGCGCATCGATAGCGGTTACGCCAGATTCCAGCTGGGCGTCGACAAGTTTGCGCTCATACAGTGGTGGAGCTGTGTTGAATACCGGCCAAGATGCTGAGGCAGCAATCGGCCCCTTACCGTCGAGCGGATCGCCGGTTACTGACACCACCCGCCCAATGAAGTCTTTGCCAACTTTACACACGAGTTCTTGATGTTGTACGACGGCAACCGTTCCAACCCGGAGGTTGATGGCACCTAGATGCAAAATAACCACGTGGTCTGATTGAACTTGGTGCACAAACCCCTTGGAACCATCATCAAACATAATCAGAGCGTGCACCGTACATGGCTGAAGACCGCTGGCTTTGACCAAAAATTTATCGACGGCAATTACCTCACCGACAGGATTACCACTTTGGATCAACTTATCGAAGTGTTGGCTATTGGCACTCATGCGGGTACCTCGGCGGTCTCAGTTGGCATTTTAGCCTCGTTGGCTTGTTGGTCGGTTACAGCTTGGCGCAGCTGAGTCATTAACATTGTACGGTTTTTGGTAAGTGCTTTACCAAGTGAAAAATCAAAGTATTTATTCGTGGTCCGCACCACGCTGCCGGCCCCAATATTTGGCTGTAAGCCAATGGTAATGAGAACCAAGGGGTGGATATTTTCGCGTAACCAAGAGGTGAGTTTGGCGCTGAACTGTGGCGATGGGTCAGCACTAAAACTCATATGCAAACGGGGGGCTTTATCTCGGGTACTGGTCAGGAATTGTACTAACAGTTTGCGGTCATTCGACTGTATCAGATTAAGCTTGTTCATTTCGACAGTTTGGCTCAAAAGTTCACTCATCTTTGGGACTACGGTTACATCTGCACCACGGAGTGATTCCTGGGATAGTGTGCTGTCGATAGCTTCCGCCTCGCGAATCATCCGACCGAGGTCGACTGGGCTTGCCACTAGAATCGGCAAACCAACCATTTTAGCATCAGACATTTCGAAAACCTCTGGAGAGAATTACGAAGCCAGGCTTCGTGCCAGACTCGTACTGTCCGAATCTGTGGTAATTAAGCACCATTGAGTATGTCCTGAATAATCGCTTCTTTGTTAGCTTGCAAGTCGGACAGAATGTACTCCAACTGGTCGTTCAAGTCAATTTGGTTACCGATGGCGGCAATAACGTAATGGTTGATGATGTCGGTCATGTTTTGCTCAAACCGCTGGACCATTTGCTGCTTTTCAGCAACAATTTCCTTTTGGACCTGCTGACCGAGCAAGGCGCGCTGTTCATCAATGGCCGCATTTGTTTTCTGAATCGAATCAATGGCCATCTGTTTGGCATCATCGATTGATTGTTCATACTTATCAAACTCCGAGGTCAGTTTACGGGTGATCTCGGTCTTCATATACTCGTTCAGCTGAGAAGTAGTTAAGCGCAAATCTTGTTGCAAAAACATGGCATTTTCACCGATGATCTTTTCGAAGTGCAACCGGCCACGGTTGCGCAGCTCCTCACGGAACTCTTCGTTAAATAAGTGCTCGACGTCTTTTTTGCTATCTTCGATCAGGTCGGTGGTGGTTTTGGCTGGGGCGGTGGCACCAAGGTGCGTAATAATCCACACAAAACCCAGTCCGACGGAGCCGATAAAAACGAGTATGAGAACGAGCCACCAGATTGTCATTGTTTATATTCTTCCCACCGCATATATCTTGGAAGTTACTATTGCTTAGCTATTTTACTGCCTTTGGTGATGTGTTTGGTACGAGTACCACTGTTGGTAAAACGCTAAAGCTTCAGTAGTAAGTATACTCCGAACACGCCCAGAACAAAACAAATTAACCCCGACAAAACTACCCGCACAATACCAGCAACAATTTGCTTCTTGGCTAACGGGTTACGGCCGATGGCTATCAGCCCACCACGAACACCAGAATACAAGATTCCACCGGCTACGAAGGTGCTCATGAGCAGTACGATCAGCGCTACATAAACCCGGGCGGGGCTAACGACTTTACCAGCAACCGCTTCGCTAGCGTGCTCCAAAAAACTTGGCAAACCGTTCGCTGCTGCCTGCTGCAAAGGGTTATGCGAAATTGTGATGTCGACCGGAATCCTACCAAGTGACACCGACACTTCTTTGCCGGTCGAATCCTTTAGTTTGGCACTGCCGGCCACGGTGCCATTGCCCGTAAAGCTACCGGTTGCCTTACCTAAGACCGTCGGCTGGGTCGTGTCCACCTTCATGCCGACTCCAGCGATCGCTGATATTGTGATGTAATCACCCGATTTGATTGGCCCATTCTGGTTGCTCACTAGCACGTCGTAATGCCCAAATGTTGCGACGAACACCTGTCCTATATTTCCATCATTAGAAATCGTCACCGTGGCGTCATTAGCAGCGACCACAACGCCTTGCATCTTCGATACGGTGGCATCAGTCAGCGGTTCGACTTTTGATCCGTCTTTATCAACGAGTTTCACGATCATACCGTTCTGCAGCGGAGTAGTTGTACCATACCCTTGGGTTACGGCTTGGCTGGTCGATCCATCTTGGAGCGTCGATTTATTAGTGGTGCTTCCTTTAGTAGTAGGTGTTGTTGTTGTCGCCGCCAGTACGCTTGCTGGAGTACATAACAGTAGTACCGAGCCAAGTAGCAGCGCGGCATTTAGTCTATAGTTTTTATTTTTGTGCATATATAAGCACAAGTATAACAATTGCAGCACTAGCTACAAACTAGCGACTAATTCGTACTAGTTGAACTAGTAGTTCATCGATGTGTAACTGGGTGGTTTTGCGGCCCATCGTAAAGCGCAGGCTGGCCTGCGCGTCGACTTCATTTACCCCCATCGCACGCAGTACATGGGACGGTTCTTCATCACTGGCACTACAGGCTGAACCGGCCGCCGCTAAGATGCCGACTTCATCCAGTTGCATTAGAACTCGTTCATTGTCGATGCCCGGAATTGTGATGTGCAAGTTATTTGGTAGACGCTTTTTGCGAGAACCGTTGATGATTGCTATGGGCAGCCGCGTTTCAATCTCCGCAAAGAAATAGCGCTGGAGCTGCTGAAGCCGCTCGGCTTCAGCACTACGTCCCTGCTGCGCGATGTTCAGTGCCTCAGCTAAGCCGACGCACTGCGCTACGTTTTCGGTCCCGCTGCGAAGCCCCCGTTCTTGGCCACCGCCTAGCACTTGTGGTTGCAGTTGAACATGCGACCCAACGTAGAGCGCACCACTTTGCTTTGGGCCATAAATCTTTCCACCGTTGAGGGTCAATAAATCAACGCCCAGCCGCGATACATGGAGGTCTAAATAATTGGCCGCCTGGCAGGCATCAGTGTGCAGATATAACGGTAGCATTTGGGCTCCGGAGCGCTGAGCACGCTTTCGTTTGATGATCTCCGCGACATTTTTTAACGGCTCAATGGTACCCACTTCATTGTTGGCGTACATAATGCTCACGAGTACCGTTTGCTCATCGATTTTGAATTCCAAATCAACTAAATCAATCGTGCCATCTTTTTTGACGGCAACAGTTCGATGATCATGTCGTGCGGCTGGTGCCAACACAGATTCATGCTCAACGGCACTCATCACGACGTTGCCGGATGGATATTGTTCCAGGACGCCTTTGATTGCCAGATTGTTGGCCTCTGTGCCGCCAGCTGTAAATATGATTTCGGCCGGCCGGACACCAAGGCTAGCGGCGACTGTCACTCGGGCCGCATCAAGGTCATGCGCCACACCTTTGGCAGCCAAGTACGTAGCCGAAGGATTGTAGAATTTATCAACATAAAACGGCTGCATAGCTTGTAGTACTCGAGGATCGAGCGGTGTGGCGGCAGCATAGTCAAAATATATAGGATCACTCATAGCACTTCTCAGAGAGTATACCGTATGCCAATATTGTAAGTAATAAGCCGATTAAGCGACCTGGAGCATACGGTCGTATTCGCCGAGGACTCGGCTGCAGTAGCTGTCGATTGCCTGGCGAAAGTTCAGGGCCTCGACGCCCTGCAACTTGCGGTACGAATTACCACCTTGTGATTTGAGCACGCCGTCTGGGCGAATGTCGTAACGAGTTGTCATAATCTGGCGTTTGCCAGTATTCGCGTCGGCCCATTCTTCGTGCCAGACCCAAGTGTGGCGATCTAAGCAGAAGAATTCACGACGGGCGCCATCTGGGATTGGTCCAAATAATGTACCGCCTATCTTGGCTTCATGGTGAATCAAAGCTTTATTAAAATCTACTTGGCGCTCAGCTTGTTTTTGCTTCTGAGCCTTCATGCTTGGGAGTAAATTCATTACGCTGCATCCTGGAACACATCGTTTACGGCCTGCTGGGCCGCGGTTACGGTAGGGTTAAACGGGCGGGCGGGAAGCCGTACGACTGGAGCGACGGTAGTTTCGACAAGTGGCTCGTTGTTTTGGTTTAGATGTAATTGGTTCACCGCATCGAGAGCCTGCGCCTCGGTAATGCGACCCATATCTACAGCAACAGGTTGAGTCTCGACTTGAGCAGTGTGTTGCACGATGCGGGCGGCCTGCTGCACGGCATCATCCTTAATTTCGGCCGGCTGCTTAGGAAGCGGCAATACACGACTAATAATTTCCCAGCTGTTTTTGATTTCGTTGACGCGAGCGCTCACCTCTTCATGGGTGTCTAGAATAAAGCCAGTCTCGACGGGCATTGGAGGCAAGAATTGTTTGATTGGATTGAACGGCATATTTGTACTTTACACGCCAAATAACTTGCGAGCGTTGGCAGTAGTTATAGCAGCAAATTCGTCTAAGGTAAGACCTCGAGATTTCGCTCCAAACTCAGCAACGGCTGCCGTGTGATAAGGCTCACAAATTGTACCACGGAAAGGTGTTGGAGTCAAGAAGGGAGCGTCTGTTTCAAGCACTAAGTTTTGCAGTGGAATTGCCTGGTACATGGCAATTTGGGCCTCGTCTTTTGCAAACGTCGCAATGCCATTCATACCGATGTATAGCCCATGCCCAATGGCCCGGTCCATATTGGCTTTGTTATCTGTAAAACTATGCAATACGCCTCTGATTCCTTTGTACTCTTCAAAAATCGGCCAAAAGTCGTCATACGCCTCACGAACATGGAACGACAGGGGTAAATCGTGCAGTAACGCTAATTCTATCTGAAACCGTAGAATTTCGATCTGGGCCTCACGTGGACTGTGGTTATAAAAATAATCTAGACCGCACTCACCGACTGCTACCACTCCCGGACGCGCCACAAGCCCTGCCAACGTGTCTAGCAGATCATCCTGGCCGATGTAGCGTTGCGCTTCATGCGGGTGAATGCCAATTGCCGCCCATACGTTGTCTCGATGTTCAACAAATTCAACGGCCAATTGGCTGTCCTCAACCGAAGTAGCTATGCACACCATACGTGATACGCCCGCATCGTGAGCTCGCTGAATCACTTCATCTGGATTGCGTACAACACCATCTTTACGCCATACATCGTATACCGGCGTCAGTTTCTCCACTAATTCATGTATATGACAGTGCGTGTCGAAGAGTTCCACTGGTGTCTACTTAGCTTTATCGGCTATGGCTTCGAACTTCGGGAACAGAGTGCCTTCGTACGGCCGAATCAGGCCCTCTGAAAAGATATTACGAATAGCTGTTGAAGTAACCGGCATAAATGGCTCTAACAGATCAGCTATCTCTAGCAAACAGCCGGCTTGGTAGGCTAATACCTCGCGCAAGTGGCCGTCATCGTTATCTTTGTCTTTGGCGAGCATCCACGGTTTTTCGAGGTCAATGTATTGGTTGAGACCGCGGACTTGTTCCCAGACTTCATCGAGCGCCCGGTCAAACTGACAATTGTCGATTGCAGCGGTGTATAGGGCAATGTCGTGCTGTGCCGTAGGAATTTCGCCGATGACACCGTCTTGATACTTTTGGATCATGGCTACAGTGCGCTGCACGGCGTTACCGAGTTCGTTAGCCAACTCGTTGTTATAGGCGCGGTCAAACTCGTCTTGGCTAAAATCACCGTCGTTATAACTAGGTACATGCCGTAGGAAAAAGTAGCGGAAGGCGTCGACGCCGTATTTAGCCACGAGGTCTGCCGGTGAGATCACATTACCGAGTGTTTTGCTCATTTTTTTGCCGTCGACCGTTACAAAACCGTGTATGTAGAGGGCTTTGGGTAGTGCAATGCCAAGTGATAACAACATGGCGGGCCAGATTGCCGCATGGAAGCGGCTGATGTCTTTACCGATAATTTGAACGTCGGCGGGCCAGAATCTTTCGAAGTCAGCGTGTTCTGGGTAGCCTAGCACCGTTATGTAATTCATGAGTGCTTCGAACCAAACGTACATGACTTGGGTGTTGTCGCCAGGCACGGGTATGCCCCAGGATATCTTGTCTTTTGGACGAGAAATACTGATGTCATCCAGGCCAGACTCAATGACTGATAGAATTTCGTTGCGTTTGGTGTCGGGTATGACGCGGAAGGCACCTGATTTGATTGCATCACCGACTTGTTGTGTATATTTACTGAGTTTAAAGAAATAATTTTCTTCTTCGATTTTGTCGTATGGGCGGTTGTGAGCTGGGCAAACACCGTTGTTGGCTTTTACTTCAGTCTCGGTGAAGAAGGCTTCGTCACCAGTACAATACCAGCCAACATACTTACCCTTGTACACATCACCCTCGGCTAAGTTTTCCCAAATAACCTGGGCTCGCGCTTCGTGCGCTTTTTGAGTAGTGCGAATAAAGCGGTCGTTACTGGCGTCAAGCAGCTTGGCCATGTCACTAAAATCTTTGCTAATCAAGTCGGCGAACTCGAGTGGCTTCATACCCCGCTCTTCGGCTTTTTCGGCGATTTTACCGCCGTGTTCATCAGTGCCAGTGCTAAATATGACTTCCTTGCCCTGTTGGCGAGCGTAGCGAGCCAAAACGTCGCCCTGTAATAGTTCCATGGCGAAACCGATGTGTGGGCCAGCGTTAACATAGGGAATAGAGGTTGTTACATAAAATTTATCCATAGATATAGTGTACCTGCTTATCTGTTATTACGAAAATGAGCGCGGGTCAAATCAATTCCTACCGCTTACAACGTCTGCTACTATTTTTGCAAAACCAGGCAGCAAATTGTATTGGCCAACTTCGGCTGGGTCGATCCATATAGCAGCTTGGGATTCCCAGTTTAATGTATATTCATAGCCGACGATATCAGCCCGTACAGGCACAGTGAATAGTGTTTTGCCGTGCGCGTTGTCTTCACGTAGTATCGGCGCAAAACGTTGCATAGAGGTTACCCTCTCGGTTGAGATACCAGCTTCTTCCCACAATTCCTCGAGCGCTTTGTCCTCAATAGTTTTGTCATCATCTAGATACCCACCAATACAGTGCCATATACCCGGCCAGGTGCGCATGTCATCACTGCGCTGCACGAGCAAAAGCTTACCAGCGTTGAATACGAGACAGTTCATAACCGGTAGGTAGCGAATGTGAGTGTAATCGACCTGCCCGGGTTTTGGGACAAAAACTGGCTCGGCCATCTTACTTCAATAAATCGTTAACGGCTTTGGCTTCAAGGTCGTCGAGTTCAGCGTATAAGCCGTCTTCGTACTTGCCTGAAATTGAGTAGAGATAGTCATCACGGGAGCGTGGGATCAGGTGGAATGTTAGGTGATTCAGTTTTAGCTTGTCCTGTGACATGTATGGTCGGTAGTTCTGACGAATATCAATTCCCTCACCTAATTTTCCAACAAAGCGCTGTTCAATGAAGAAGATCAGCTCAAAAATAGCCTGGAGCTCTTCGGCCTGCAAATCCCACGGCGCCTGGACATGACGCTTGGGCATCACAAGGATGTGGCCCGGTACTTTGTGTGGATCGCTCAGGATTGCCTGAGCGATCTCGTTTTCCTTGACGACGTGTTCGAGCGAATTACAGAATGGGCAATCTTTGGGTTTGTTCATCCCTCTATTGTAAAGCACTTGCGGGGTATGAGTTGTTAATTGACGCTTTAGGTTGAACCTATGGCTGGAAGGGCGTGTGGAATCGCAGGACGCAAGCAAACGTAGATCTGTCGAGTTCTGCGAGTTACAATGGGCGATCGATGTAATCTTGGCAGAGGCGTTCAAAGACGCCGTTGGTCCAGCCGAAGCCTTCTTGGCTCGGATACACACCTTTGGCCGGTGGTTTGTCGGGACTAACAACATTGTACTTTTCTAGGAAAACACCGTGCTGGTTGTACCAGTGCAGGTTAGTCTTGAGCCACTTGGTAGCAATCCGCTTGGCATCTTTGTGATAGCCGTAGCGCTCTAACGCTTTAATTACAATGTAGTGCAGCGGTGCCCAGCCGTTTGGATAGGCCCACTGGGTTGGCATAGCGCCCATAACGTATTGACCCATTGGGAGCGAGTCAGTGGTTGCTAAGCCACCTTTATTTTCGAAGCGACGCAGCGCCTTTACCAGCGCTTCCGCCTCGCTCTTGTCGACCATACCAGCCCACATGGGGAAGAACGTTGCCAGGGAGGCGACGCCGGAGCGTTTACCGCGCTTGTAGTCGTAATCAAAGTACATACCCCGAAGGCGGTCCCACATCAGTGACTTCATGGTTTTTTTGCGCTGTTCGGCAGCATCATCCCATTTAGCGGCATCACGCTTATCGCCAACAATACGAGCGTAGCGGGCAAAGTCGGTTTCATATTTGTAAAGCAGTGCGTTCAAATCAACTGGTAGGTAATTCAGCGCCTTGCGGCCAAATCGTGGGGTCATGTCCCAACCGCTTTCGGCTTCAGCCAGGTCATGGAGGTAGTTGATGTCGTAGTAACGGCTTAGACCCTTGTGGACCAACCGCTCGTTTGGTTTCTTTTGACCATTCCACACGACTGCATATTCTTGCTTGGCGATGTCCATGGCTAGCTTTAGCCACTCATCACCTGGATCGAACTCTTGATAAATGTCGAAAATAAAGGTCGTTAAAAACGGCGGTTGAGAGCGACCGGTCAAATAGGTGCGGGAGGCATTCGGTACAACTTTGAACCGGGCAAATAGTGCTAAGAGGTTTTCAAGGATGCCAGTGACAAGCTCCTCGTGCTCGCTATCAAGCATGCCCTGCACCATAAAGTAACTATCCCAGTAGTACAGTTCGTTGTAGTCAAAGCCGGTGTGCTCACTGTAGCTCGGCACTAGGTAAGGCTTTGGTAGACCCAGCAGGCTTTCGTCGTCTTTAGGGTGAAAGCGTTCGAGTTGCGCCCAATACCGATGAATGTACTCACGAGCGGCTGCTACGTCTTCCATATGCAGCGGAGTGTCTGGCCGAAAAAGTAGTCGACTCATAAATTGTTTGGCGTCCTGTGCCAGAGCTTTTGGTTGTTTGAGCGGTAATTTGCCGTGAGTTTGCTTAATAGCCATCCTACCAGCCTAATCTGATACGCATAGGAGGGTCAAGCGTCTAAAGTGCTTTTATGCGAAAAAGGGCTTATCGCTTATACTAGTGAGACATGAAAAATATTTTTCACTCAAACCACCCATTCCGTATCTTCGCCATTTCTGGTCTGTTTACTATTGCCGGAATCATTGGTGTTTTAATTGGCTATGGCCCGGCATCGGCCTTAGTTATATTGATTTTGATCGCTGTTGAAATAGCTTTCAGCTTCGATAACGCCATAATCAATGCCAAGACGCTCGCAAAATTATCTGAGTTTTGGCAAAAAATATTTCTAACTGTTGGTATATTTATTGCCGTCATTGGCATGCGGGTGGTGTTCCCAATTTTGATCGTCTCGTTGTCTGCCCACCTTTCATGGTCGACCGTTATCGACTTAGCCCTCAACCATCCGGGTGAGTATGCCGAGAAGCTCGAGGCCGCGCACCCAGCCATCGCGGCGTTCGGAGGTGCCTTTTTATTGATGCTAGCACTCGAATTCTTTATTGATGATAAACGTGATGTCATGTGGCTTAAATACGTTGAACGACCATTGCAACGTCTGTCGAGCCTTTGGGCTCCCGGCTTATTGAGCGTGATCGCAGTAGTATTAGTCGCACTCGTACCGGCTAATCATCATGCCCGCACGACCGTTATCGCCGGTATACTCGGCATCGTTACGCATATCAGTATCGAACTGTTTACCAATCTGTTTGGTTCACGACAAAATTCCAAGGCATCACTCAAGCCGTTGACTGGCATGGCTGCATTTTCGACGTTTATATACCTCGAAATCCTTGATGCTAGCTTCTCGTTCGACGGTGTTATCGGTGCATTTGCCATCACAAGCAAAGTCGTTCTGATAGCCATCGGCCTTGGCATAGGCGCTTTGTGGGTCCGCTCTTTGACTGTATTCATGGTTAAAAAAGGTACGCTCCAGAACTACATCTACCTCGAACACGGCGCTCATTATACTGTCGCCGTTCTCGCCGGTGTGCTGTTGATCAGCTTATTCTTTGAGATTCCCGATGTCTTAGCCGGCGTCGCCGGACTCGGTTTCATAGGCGCATCGATTTACGCCTCACAAGAGGCCATGAGGGCTCGTAACAAACCAGCCAATTCATAGATTAGTAATCGCTGGCTAGGTGCCACAAGTTACAATAGCGGCAATGGTACGGTTTAAGCTTCGTACCGTGTTGGTAAGCCGCAACAGTTGCTGCCGCTTGAGCCTGACGCTGTGTATCAAAGTTCAATTTATCGGCGCATGGGAGGCTTGGTTGATCGTTATGCATATCAAATATGATAGCGCATTTGTTAGCTCATGGCTCGGTTGATAATACATCTTGACGAATTAAGCGCAACCAGTAGAATAAAACTAGTAGTATAAAAACAGAGAGGAGGTAATCATTGAAAAGTCCTAAATCTATCGGACAGGGTTATTACATAAGTGTGAGCGAGGTACTCGCGCTTTAGTTTCTCTAACTCTGTTTACGTAGGCCAAATACCTTAGCCGCTCCTTCGGGAGCGGCTTTTGTCATATCAGCAGCCTGAAAGCGGACCGGAACAGCCTGATCAAAGCTTTTACTTTTAGTTGGAGATAAAACACATGTTATCAGGGCTACGCACCTTGAAGAGCACCAGGACATCATTTATGCGTGCAGAATAATTTTTGTTACTTAACTTGAACGATTTGCACCTGGAATATGAGCACTGAATTGCCTGGAATAGGTCCTTGGCCAGCAGCGCCGTACCCAAGCGCTGGTGGGATTATCAGCAAGCGCACACCACCCTCTTTGGCGCCCTCCAGCCCAGCTTCCCAACCAGAAATTACCTGATGTTGACCCTCGGTAAACGCAAAAGCTTGCAGCTTACCATCTGCGCCGGCCTTAGACTCGTCGAATTTCGTACCATTGGTTAACCAGCCTTTATACACCACGGCAACTTGTGAGTTGCCCGTCACGGCAGCGCCGCTGCCGACCTGCAAATCAATGAAAGACGAACTTTGAGCAGTTTTGTATTTGTCGTATTGAGCGAATGCCGTCGGATCGAGTAGCTTAGCGATGTCTGAAGAATTTGAGGTCGTTGGGCCAGTACCACTCAAGCTGCTGCCGGTGTTAGGATTGGCTGAAAGCTGTGGGCCACCGCCTGCGACTGGTGACGAAAGCGTAATGGGTTGATTCGTATTGCTTTGGCTATCTGTAGCCTCAATATGTTGGCCTGAGCCTGTCTGCCGATTATCAGATGAGTCGCTGCGCAAAACAAAGAACCAGACTACTACTCCTATAAGCAGCGCGACCCAGAATCCTATAAAACTCCAAAAAACGTATTTATTTTTAAGCATTACCTACACATATTGTAGTGATTTGTTGCTCACGAGGCAACTAGACTTGCAAAACCAAATTAGCTTTCTAGCGTAAATAACCGACGTGTCTAATGGGTTGTGCATGTGGTGGTTCGCCGAAGAGATAAGTGCTAGGCTTCTGAATCTGTCGGTTCGTGGTAGCCAGTAACGGTATTACCAGCATTTGGCTCTGTCAGCTCAGCTGCGTTGTCTAAACCTTCGTCGTAGGCTTGCTGTACGTCCAGGCCACTATCAGTAGCTGGATGTGTCGTATTGTGGCTAGTAGTGGGTTGACCATCTGAGTCAGCTGGCTGATCTGGATCACGGGTTGGATCAGCCGGCTGAAACGGTGTCTGGCCGTCTTCCGGTAATTGTTCTAATCGTTCTTCGGCATTTGGTTCATCAAATATCATAAGTCCCCTTTATTACATACCTAACATAACAACTAGCCTGAAAACGAGCAGTCAAATTATTTACTACAGGAAACAGCGAATTAGTAGGGTGAGGTTTTAGTGAGCGTGCTAGAGACTATGGGTTGGCCGTTATAAAGCACGGCGTGGGTAGCCCAGAATTCAGTGCTAAGGGGCGTGGCGTCGGCGTGATCAGGAGTAACCGGGAAAGATTTACCGATCCAGATGTTGGTTATCTCGTACTCATCGTCATCGTCGCGGGCCATACTAACGGTTACGAATTCGGTTGATGATGCAGTGCGGTTCTTTACAAAGCGCGTAAAACCAGCAGCTTTGGTTTGGCGGGCGTAAAATATAGCGTCTGCATCGGTTGTTTCGACTATGTCGCTGCGGCCGATAGCGCGTCCCATGTCGTATTCGATTTGTACAACTGGACCTTTTAATTGTGACGAGGTAACAGCGTCTTCGGCTAGTCGTAAAAGATGTGGATTGCCACTGATGTTGCTAGCCAATGCCTTGTTCATAAGGTTTGCGTAGACTCGCTTGTCGTTTGCTGAGACACCTATAATGTGAACTCGATCTTTAAATCGGATGGCATCACTCATGCCTGCACTCCTATTAAAAAGTTGCTGACAGTTTTTGTACGCTGGTCTTTCGACATATCTTGTGGCTTTCTAGTGCACAATTGCCTGGTGATGTGCTGAGGATGCAATTGTTACGTTAGATATTAGTATACGCTGAGCGCTGTCATTAACCTAATTTCACCCCTATAGATTGGTTACACTTAGTGCCTATAGATTCCTGAATTTAGACTTCACTCAGCTGCTGGTAAGCCGATTGCCAACGCAAATACATCAGCTAAGATTCTATAGCCTCGCTCATTTGGATGGAAGAAATCTTCGGCCACTAGACCCTTCCACTCTTGGGGTCCATTGCGACGTATGTCAGCTACGATCAGGCCCCGTGCCTGAACTGCCCGCTGCAGGCGCATGTCCATTGCAATTGGCACCCCTTTGCCACCTAGTATGTTGCCAATAACTGTACCGACTGGAAGCACCTCTAGTAATTCGTCAAAGTCAGCCAGTGCGTTTACACGGTACTTTTTACGTACCATATCGTTAGAGCCAATTAGCACGGTGATGAGTTCCGGCTGGTCGCCCAATGCTTCAAGTTCTGGCAATTGATAGTCCATAACGTCGCGAATCCGGGCACCGCTGATTGATAAATTCAGGAGCCGGTACTGCTTGCCCGCTTTTTTGAGCCTAGTATCGAGCTGCCCAACCCAACCGTCTTTGAAGTGCTTTGCACCGACGCCTTGAGCCATTGAATCACCTAGCACTACCCAAAGTGGCTCATCGCCGCCGTCCAGTACCTGGCGATTGTGCTGCTGCCAAGCTTGAGCATGCGGTACAATCTGGTTTTGTACCATTCGCACCCCACGCAAAAACACTGCGCCGGTGCGCAGGAATTTCCCGCCTGGCCGGCGGGGCATATTACTATAGGTAAATTCGTTCAT
>JACMPA010000014.1 GCA_014377695.1 Candidatus Saccharimonadota bacterium | reverse complement strand
GGCATCGTCGGACTACCAAACGTTGGTAAGTCCACCCTTTTTAACGCGTTAACTGGCAGTACTGTTCTGGCCGCAAATTATCCGTTTGCTACCATCGAGCCAAATACCGGCATCGTACCGGTGCCGGACCCACGCCTGAATAAACTGAGTGAGCTGTACAGCGGTGCTCCCATCAAACCAGCGACGGTGACTTTTGTGGATATTGCCGGTTTAGTAGCGGGCGCCGCTGATGGCGAAGGGCTGGGCAATAAATTTTTGGCTAATATTCGTACTTGTAACGCAATTGTTCAAGTGGTGCGAGCGTTCAATGACGATAACGTGCTGCATGTCGATACCGAACACAACCCTAAAAAAGACATTGATGTCATCAATACCGAGTTAGTTCTGGCCGACCTCCAAACTGTTACTAACCGTATCAATAAATTTGATAAAGAACTTCGGGCTAACCCTAAATTACAGCCGGTTGCCGACACGTACACAAGGGTTAAAGCGTTGCTTGATAGCAATACACCAATTTGGGATGACGTGAGCATTGACCGCGACCACATTGCTGATTTGCAGCTGTTGACTGCTAAATCTATCATCTATTTGTTCAATGTGAGTGAAGACGATTTAAGTAGTGAAAGCCGCAAACAAGAATTATCCAATTTAGTTGCACCGGCTCAAGCCGTCTTCGTTTGTGCCAAGCTAGAGAGTGAACTGCATAGCCTCGATCCAGTCGACGCTACCGAGATGCTGGAAAGTTATGGCCAGACTGAGTCAGGTTTAATTCAGCTAATCCATGCCGCTTACGCGACACTTGGCCTGCAGAGTTATCTGACGGCTGGCGATAAAGAAGTCCGAGCCTGGACCATCGCCCAAGGTTCTACTGCCCCGCAGGCTGCTGGAGTAATCCATGGTGATTTCGAGAAAGGTTTTATTGCTGCCCAAATCGTAGATTATGATGATCTAATTGCCACTGGTTCAGAAGTTGCGGCTAAAGCCGCTGGTAAAGTCGCCACCGTCGGCAAAGACTACATCATGCAACCCGGCGACGTGGTAGAGTTCCGTTTCAACGTTTCCAAATAGACCAGAGATCGGGCTTCTACGCCTATCGGTACGATGAGGGTTGTGGTGAGTTCATGGCCCGCGATCCAAGGAAGCGGCGTTGTCGGCTCATTAGTGGCAGGCGTGTGTAGGCACTTATAGCAGGCACGGTGTGCCGGTACTGCATGGCTTGGATTATCTTCGGTTTGCGAGTCCGCGTACCTGGCAGTTCCTGCTGTGGTTCCGACGATTCAAACTGATGTGTTACCGCTGGGGCTGCCTGAAACTGTTCGTGTATGGGCCTTTGTTGATTCGCGGCATTCTGGGCTTCGTGCTGTTCGTTGATTTGACCATACTGCAATTGGGTATAGTGTTGACGAATTTCGGCTACCCGCGTTTGGACAAAGTGGAAGAACGAGCGCAAGCGAGCGTGGTTATAAGCCACGAAGCGCAGCGACTTGTTAGGAGTGCAGATGCGGACGTTGGCATTCATTAATCGGTGGTTGAAGTCGATCTCCGTGATCATGTCGAACCGAATGTCCTCTAGCGTCAGGTACATCGGTTTTTTGTCGATTAATAACACGCGCTGATCAGTAGCGGCCAGGAGGGCAAAGCCCCCTTCGTAACTGCCGTTGACGCAGTGTTCGACGGTTTCGCCGGGGAGAAGTACGAAAGCGAGCTCTTTTAGCTCTGCCCTACCCCAAAAACGATAGTTACAGCCGATTCGTTTCAGCTGGTCTTCCAGTTGCTTGAGTCGTATGTCAGCCATCGCACATTCTCCCTTAGTTGTAAGATAATCATAGGCTTACATTGCCAACATATTGGTAAAAATGGTTACTAATCAGCTGCGATCTTTATCACACATACGTCGTTAACAGCGCTGATTGTTGCGTAGATTATCTTTTCTGTCATAATTAACATATGTTAGCCAACATCAAGCAGACTGCAGAACTCATCGAAGTGTTCCGGCGTACTGGTCGTGAGCTAACCTATCGCAAAGGCGACTACATCATCCGGCCAGATGAATCTCCGCCTGGCATTTTTTATATCTACAAGGGCCTAGTAAAGGCGTACGACATCACCAAATACGGTGAAGAGAACTTATTAATCATCCGCAAGGAACACGAAATATTCCCGCTCATTTGGGCGATGACCGGCTTAGAAGCCAACGTCATATATGAGGCCTTGGCGCCGACAACGGTCTGGCAGATCGACCGCGACAGCTTCTTGGAGCACATGAACAGTCACCCGGAATCTTTGGCTCCGTTACTCGACATGACCATCGAAATGTACCGCTTACACAGTGAGCGTATCCTGAACCTTGAATATCGGACCGTGCGTGAACGTATAATCTCGTTTTTACTCACCATGAGTTGGCGCTTTGGTGAACCAACTCCGGCTGGCACTCGCATCAGTGCTCCGCTACGGCACCAAGACATTGCAAGCTCGATAAATTCATCGCGCGAAACTGCCAGCCGTGAATTATCAGCCTTGGAACGCAAAGGCTTCATAAAAAGTGAACAGTCATTAATCACACTGCTCAACGAAAAAGGCCTGCGCGAGCAACTCGGCAAATAGATAAACGTGCGGTCTTGGGCCGATGCATCCGAGTGGGGTTTGAGCCGGGAGCCGAGCACAGGGTCTAGTGTTAAACCTGCGATTTGCTAATTACTATTGCCAGTTCAGGATGATCTTCTCGATGGTATCTACAATTTTCGCATGCTCCGGCACATCTTGCGTGTCATAGTAGTGATCCGTACTTATGTAGTTCTCGATTACACTCAGGCAGTACAGATCATCCGCTTTCACATGAAGAATATCGACGGCATTGACGCTAGCAAGCGGCGTTGCCACGATTATCTTCTCGATGGCCACCGGCTTCAAATACATTAATGCTATATCTAAGCTGAAGCTGCTCTGAATACCATCAGTTACTAAAATAATGTTGCGTCCACGTATCCGTTCCTTTTTTAGAATGCCACCGGCCCCGATCAAATGTTGCAGTTCGTGAATGCGCTTCAGTTTTTCCATTTCCATAAACCCAAAGTATTCACTCATTAACTCTTCGAGCTCCCCATCGTTGTATGAACTGTGGTTCAGGGTGAATGAGCCGTCTTGAGCAATAGCTCCAATTGCCTCGATCTCTCGTGGGAGATTTATCTCTTCACTCATCAACAACATCAATATGCTATGCAGTTGCATAGCAATCTGAGCCCCGATTACTACGCCCCCGTCATTCAGCGCAATGACAGCGCAATCCTCGTAGCGATATTTCTCGACAAGCTGGCTCGCCAGCATACGCCCAGCCTGCATGCGACTCGCAAAATACATATGCTTAAGTATACCAATGCTTGGCTAGAACTAGCCATGAAATACTCAGTTACAGTCGCCTTACAAAGGTTTCATGAGATAAAATCTTTCGAGATTACCTTTGCTACCCGCTACCTGTGAGTCGGCTTTATCGACGACTACAAAGTACTGGTGAGCCCATACTTCGAAGTCCTTGAGGATATCGCGGCGCATCTTATCATTTTTGATCACACCTTTGTGCTTTAGATTCGACTGCCCTGCTTCAAACTGTGGTTTTACCATGATAGCCAATTGAGTTTGCTTGGTGCAGAGCTTTAGTACGCTCGGCAGAATTTCCCGCAGACTTATAAACGATACATCAGCCACTACCAGGTCGATTGGTTGATCGGTCCGAAAGTCACGGATGTCGGTCTTTTCGTGTAATTCTATCTGCGGATGACCGTGTAGTGTCGGGTGCAGTTGATCGGTCCCAACTTCAACCGCAATCACCTTTTTGGCGCCGTGCCGTAGGGCGTATTCGGTGAATCCACCGGTGGAGCTACCCACATCAAGCATCACCTTGTCCCGGAAATCCAGTTTAAAGTCAGCCGCAACCGAGGCTAGCTTGAGCGCTGCCCGGCTCACATATTGTTCGGTTGCCGTCAGCACGATGGCGTGGTCATCACCAACCATAGTTCCGGCTTTAGTCACGGCCTTACCATTGACGAGCACCTTACCGAGGCGGATATAACTTTCCGCCTGACTCCGCGTGCTTACCAGCCCGCGTAGCACCATCGTCTGATCAAGCCGTTGTTTCACGATGAGGCCTGCAGTTCCAAGGTCTTGAGAACGCGGCACGTGTTGCCCTGTGATTCATATTTCACTAGTGATATGTTATCGATGCGTTGCATATCTCCCTCAGCCGCGGCTCGACCATCGTGTCGCGTAATGTGAGCCTCATACTGACCTCTGATCCAATGTTGCTCATCTGCTAACTGTGCCTCCTGCTCGATCACACAATTTAAGAGTGCGTCATGGAATGCCCTGATCTCTTTCTGATCAGCTAACACGTTTACTTCAACGTCATGGTTCGGGCCAAAAAGCTTAACCGTGCCTATCTCAACAGAAAACGTCGAATAATCGTCACAAAGCTTGTTAATGGTTGAAATCATGCTATTTTCATTCTTGGGCATGAACCACGGTACAAGTGTGATATGCAGCGGCCATGTATCTCTATGGCGTTCAAAGCCAGATCCGTCAGCCAAACTCTTGCCGGCCATATGAACGACCAACAGTGCACCGTCTTGAAGCACAATTATTCCTTAACGCGTTCGCGGTAGGTGTTAGTGGCGGTATCAACTGATATCACGTCACCTTGCTTTATAAAGGCTGGGACACGCACCATAATGCCGGTTTCAAGGGTAGCCTCCTTGGTGATCGAGCTACTCGTGTCACCTTTGACCACATCTTCAGCATACGTGACAAGCAGTGGTACGTTTTTAGGTAGCTCCACATTGATAGCAACGTCGTTGAAAAACTGTAGCTGGACAATGTCACCTTCCTTCATATAACCCACTCCGTCACCGACGAGGTCGACTGGCACTTCGAACTGCTCAAATGTGTCACCGTTCATGAAAAAGAAGTTAGCTCCGTCGTTATAGAGGTATTGCACGCTTTGAGTAGCCACGTCGGCGCTTTCAATTTGTTCGTTACCCTTGAATGTCTTCTCGAGTACCTTGCCGTCGAGCAAACTTTTGATGCGGACGTTAACGATCGAACCACCACGTCCCATCACCTTTTGGTTATAATCAACTACTCGGTAAGGCGTGCCTTCCATCTGGAACAGAACGCCCTTTTTGAGGTTCGTAATACTTAGTGCCATCTTATTTCTTCCCTTTCTTTTCATGGGTCATATCGACCACTGCTTCGGTTATCATATCGGCTTTTTCTTCGGTAATTGTACCAAATGTCATGGCCACCATAACCTTGGCTATAACTTCACGCTTGGCAGCGTTGAGTTGCTCTGGTTCGGCAATTTGGTATGCCTTGGCGAATTGTAATGTAGCGTGCTGCAATTGCACGAGCGCATCGGTACCACTGTCGCTGGAACCAATCATGCCAGCGGCAGCACCATTCAGCGACATAAAGTTATTAGGCTTCAGGCGCATTACGGCTTCACACAGTTGTTCTATAGTCATAGCCATACCTGCTTAATAATTCTCGAACTTGCGCACTTCGTGCGCTATTTCTTCGAGCTTTTCTCTACATTCGTTTAGGTGACGAGGGTCCATAATTTCGGTTGGATGACTATTGGCGTGCTTGAATTCTTCAGCTGCTCGTTTGGCCATCTGTTCCAAAGTGCGGGCACTCTTCTGCATCTCAAAGTTTTCGGCCAGGTCGTCTAAGCTTTTGTATAGGGCTCGTGCCTCTGAATCGTTCGGCGCATCCACCAATTCGCGGAACTTACGTCGTAGCGCGTCCGCCTGTTTGTAAACTGATTGGTATTCACTGTTCATATTCGGATACCTCCCTGTTTAGCTTACCTGCTCGATTATTTGCTCAAGCTGAGCCGTAAACTGCGCTACGTCGACCGCATTGAATACATTGTACTCACTTGCGGTCAAAATATCGCCCCGGACCTTTTCTAATGACTCATACACTTGTTTGACATGGCCCTGTTGCTCGGCCCGGGTTTCACTGAATTCGTAATCGCGAATATCGAGCCGAGCATCAATCAAATTATTTTTCAGATCTGTTATCACCTGTCTCTCCACTTTAGGTAGTTCAATCAAGTCGATATGAGCTACTGCTGCTCGCAACAGCGTTTCTAAAGACTTAATGCGACCAAGTGCTGACAAATCAACCAAAAGCTATCTCTCCATCCATTCACGGTTTATCTTCTGTAATTTTAACAGTGCCCAGTGGGTATTGCTAACCCGGCGTGTAAGGTCATCGCACTGGCCTTTGGCCATGAATCCGAGCTCCGAAGCGATCAACACGTAACTTTCCAGCCGAGCTAATGCTGCTTGAGCGTTGCTGAACAACCGGTCGCGCTCTTCCCCACGCCGGCTAAAACTTTCGGCAATACTGGCGCAAGTCGTCACAGAAGCCTGCGTCATCTGGCAGGTCAAGACACTGCCCTCCTGGGCTGGGAACAGCTCACACTGGCGGTACACGGCCACGGCCAACTCTTGAGCCAGCTGCCACGTCCCTAGGTCGCGGAACGACCTAATGGGTGGCTTGACCTTATTGACAGCCTCGGCGACCACTGGACTGGTCGACTTTGCAGCAGGTTTGCTAACAATGGTACTCTTCTTAACTTTTTTGGCTCGTTCTGTAATCATGGTTTCCATAATTGCTCCTTATTATCAGTAGTAATGCTTCGTTATATGTCGTGCCGGGTGGTTATCGGGTACTGATGCTCAATGCTCGATCAGTCCTCGATGCTCTGGTACCGGTTTTTTCTTTGCTGGTGCTGATGATCTTTTGGAACATCATACTGAAGCCTTGAACATCTTTGGCTAGCTGTGTCATTTCGTCGCCATTGCCCACCAGTTTCTCTACGATGCCGAGCCAGTACTTGGCTTCGCCGCTCTCTTTCTTGGCGATATAAACCTTGTTTATAAAGTCTCGTTTCGACGAAGCGTTTTGCGCTTCTGAGTAGTTCGCTCCAATGCTGGAGGCCGCCCTGATCAGTTGGTCTTTGACCGCGTATGGAACGCGCTTCAGTTCAATATATTTGATAACCTCAACCGTAAGTTGGGCCATATCATCTAAAATTTCATCACTCTTGTGCATAGTAGTTCTCCGAATGCTTGGTTGTCATTAATTGCTTCGTTATATGTAAATTGCGTATTGTGTGTTGGCTACCCGAGCACCGGCACTTGTGAACTCATTGAATTTTGAGCACCGATACTCGGTATCCGCCTTTAGTTGCTTGCAACGAAAGGCAAAAGGGCGATATGTCGAGCGCGCTTGATAGCGACGCTCAAACGGCGCTGCTGGCTTTCAGTCAAACCGGTCTTTTTGCGAGACTCGATTTGTCCGTACATGTTTACGTATCGTTGCAAGGTCTTGAAGTCCTTGTAGTCGAAAAATGCGACATCTGTCTTGTGCTTAAAAATCTTTGCCATTGCTGTAGTCCTTTCTGATGCTCAAAGTGATATTCCAGAATCGTGGAATTACTTTAGCGTTAATTGTTTACCTTCTGAAAGCGTGCGGAGGGTTTCATGTACGCATTCACAATTGTCTAATAGTTAAAATGGAATGTCGTCGAGGTTGATTGGCTCGTCGGTAACGTCTTCGATGACAACGTCATCTTTTTTCTTGCTTGGATTCGGCTTGCCAGCTGGAGCGCTTGCGCCCCCGCCAGTACCACCAGCATTAGAATTGCCGCCAGCGCCTTCACCACCTTCACCGCGGCTGTCGAGGAACGTTACGTCATTAGCCAAGACTTCCACCTTGTTACGCTTCTGACCGTCTTGTTCCCAGCTGCGGGATTGGAGTCGACCCTGTACGAGGCAGCGGCGACCCTTGGTTAGGTACTGACTAACGCGCTCGGCGAGTGGTCCCCAGGCAACGATGTCGATGTAATCGGTCGCTTCCTGCCATTCACCGCTAGCATCCTTGTAACTACGGTTTAGCGCCAGGCTAAAACTTGTTACGTTCTGCCCTGTCGGCGTTTGCCGCAGTTCTGGATCCCTCGTGAGGTTACCCATTAATGTTACTTGATTGAGACTACGTGCCATGTGGCATCCTCCTTCTGTGCGAAACTATGTCGCGGATTAGTTTGTACTATTTACGTTACGCGCAACGAAAATTATCGTCAAGCTGTAAAATTTACTCGCTTGTTTTATGAGCGATCGTTACGGCGAGGACGAGCTTCTTCGTCGTCTTCTTCTTTGTCGTCTGAACTATCGGCATGCTCACCACGAGCGGCTGCCTTGGCAGCTTTTTCGGCCTTAGCAACGTCAGCTTTGGCGATTGCCTTCAGGTCTGGGCGTGTAATGAGGAAGCGAATCACTTCATCGGTAATGTTCAGGATGCTTTCGACCTTGCGGACGGATTCACCTGGTAATTCAACGGTGTAGTACACGTATATAGCGTGTTCATTACCCTTGATGCCGTAAGCCAGCTTGCGCTTGCCCCAGTTATCTTCACTGACGATCTTACCGCCGTTATCAGTAAAAATCTTTGTGACGCGCGATGACGCCTTTTCCAAATCTATTTCTAGGTCTGGGTGATACAGAATAGCAATTTCGTACTGATTCATCTGTTCTCCTATTGGTTAACCCAAAACAGTCAATACATGTTCCTGAAAACGTATCAAACTCTTTTGGGATTCGGCCGACACTCACTAAGGGGATGCCAGCTGAGTTGATATAACAGAGACGAGTATACTGCAATCACCCCTGTTAGTCAAGCAGTCATGGAGTCCATTACTTCCAGGGCTTCCTCATGGACCGCTTCTTGTACTTCTTTGATTGTCATGCCTATGTGACGTCGCCTTTTTACACGGCTGATTTGTTTTTTGACGATTTCAAAGTTCAGTAGCTGCGTGGCGTCCTCGAGGAGCGCTACGTCACCACGATCTTGTCTCATGCCTCTGGCAAGTTTCCATAGTTGAATACCGTTCAACCCATCTTGTAGACGTCTGAGCGGCGAGGTGATCTGCAATACGTTGGATAATCCAAGTCCGACATGTGGGCCTGGCATAGTGCTGAATCGAGCAACGTCCGCTGGCAAAAAATCGTGCGGCGCCATGTTACCGGGGTCGTATATACGGTTTATACCGACTCTTTCAGCGTCCTGCAGTAGCAGTCCGCCTATGTGATTGGTAGCGATCATATATGCTGCCGTCAGACTCGGACCGGCGATATGTAGGCGATCTGGTTGCTGCTTAATAAGGTGTCGGACCATGTCCAACGTGTCGGCCTGAGTAATAGCCGCAGTATCGGCACTATCGGCGTATTGTAACTGCTCAAGTATGTAATGCCCTGCCCGGGCATACCGTTCGTATTGACCGGAAGGCCGCGTGTGTTCCGAAAATTCTCTGTAGTCAAAATTACGATCGATAAATACCTTTTCGAAAGACACACTAGCATCAGATGGTGGATGATTTTGTCCAACAATAAATGAAACGATTAAGGCATTGCGTCGATTGCCTTGGCTCATCTCATAACCCCGTATAAATCGCTCCTCAATCAGGGGACTGTAATCCAGTTCTCCATCGTCTCCTACCCAATAATCGGCATGCAGCTTATCGAGCGCCGGTTCAAGCACATCCTGACGCAGATATAGGCGGGAGGTATCTGGTAAACAAACTCCGACGCGGTACATCTCGGTCGCACTCGGTAATTCCTCAACAAACACACCATCATCGATTTCTTTTGGCTTCGGACTGTCCGCCGTAATAATATGCTTTAACCTATGCGTTCTATCGGCCAATTTGCGGATTTGAAAGAAGTTTTGGCCGCGTTGCGCAATCATACCCGGCATGTGCTCAACCAGCCATTCACGCTCGTAACCTGGTATCTCAAGTACGGGATCACTTAAAAAGCCCTCGTCAGAGACGAGGGCTTGTTTGTTTTCTTTTTGCGGTACTGTGTTGTGAAGTGGTGAAGGCGTGTAGTTGGGTTCTTGGACAATAAGTCGTTCAAACCGTTCTGCCATCACTCTCCTCCATTTGCAGTTTTGGTGTTACCTCTATAGTAAGAAATCTAACACTAAAGCGCAAGTGCTTAATCATTACATTGGAGTGACAGACTCAGCAAGCGCAGCCTTAAAACCATTTAATATGGCTTGCGATGTGGGCGAACCACCCTGATCTAACGGGTTACCTGTGTCGTATATAGGATAATTGCTCGGTATCAATCGCCAGTCGTAAACGGAATTTGCAAGCGAGTTAAAGTAGTTGGCGTAGCCGAACATATCGCGGTTAGTATGAATCACATTCCACGAATTAGTCATTTCTGGAGCACTGCTAACCCCAAACTCGCCTACTCCAAGGCTGTTCACTCCTTTTGCCTTGGCCCAATCTACAAATGACTGCATTTTTATAGAGGTACGATCGTCAGTCGCGCCGTACGTACCGTTCGGGTACGGGTACGTATCGTAAAAATCTGCAGCGATGACGCCGCGATACTGATTCATCTTGTTCAACAGGCTTTGCGGGTAGTACGTAGCGATGTACGCATCGGTCTTGCCGTGATTCGGGCCCCA
This sequence comes from Candidatus Saccharimonadota bacterium, assembly GCA_014377695.1. Taxonomy (GTDB): domain Bacteria; phylum Patescibacteriota; class Saccharimonadia; order Saccharimonadales; family UBA4665; genus JACMPA01. The sequence goes on along the minus strand of JACMPA010000014.1, from coordinate 11,461 downwards.
CCAAAAGCCGTTTGCGATTGTCGTAAAAGCCATTTTGTTATTAACGGGTGATAAGTACTGGACTAAATATTCTTGCATTGCCGCCCAATCAGCCGCGACCCCATCACCCTGCGGCTCATGGTGCACCGCGAACGCAAACGGTTTGGCTCGCGACTGGGCAACACTCTTCGCAATATTTAAATCTGCATCATAATTACCCGCGGCTACACCGGCCCAGTCAGTGCCTGGGACTTTGAACGAAATGACACAGTACTGATTATTAGCATCGCAATCATCCAGCATGTTGTTCATTTTGGCGGCAGTTATCCAGCCTGGATCGAATTGTCGACGTTCATACACTGTACCGGTGATCCCTAGTGCTTCATTATATAGTGGCCTAATGGAGGTCGAGGCGGCCATGCCTAAGAGCACCCTCCCTGGCACGTTGCCAGCGAAACGTGCTGCCATAGCAGTTCCAAATTTCACCGAAGCGCCCCCAGACATATCTGTGCCACTCGTGGTGCTAACGCCCGACTTGGCACCAGACTCTACTTCTAATGACGTCACGGCTGTCCCAGCATGCGAAGCAAATTGCAGCGTGGTACCCAAAATCCCAAAGGCAAGTACAAATCCTACAAGCAGGTGTCGATTATTTTTCATTAAGGCATTGTCTTCTTATACATAACTTTTTCGTAATTGTTAGCAGCTTGGAGCGTCAAACGATACATTAGCTTAAGCATACTGTGTAATTATGACCAATGCAATTAATGGAAGGCTAGGCGTGATCGGGAAAGTTTTCGTCGAGTGCAGCGTCAGCTTCAGCGCTAGCGGAGCCACCAAATACATCGTTAGCGGAGCTAACGAGCACCTCACGCGGTCGTGAGCCGTCGGCCTGGCCGATGATACCCTGTTCTTCCATTTGCTCGATAAGTCGAGCCGCACGGCCGTACCCGATGCGCAGACGGCGTTGGAGCAAGCTAGTCGAAGCTTTCTTGTTCTCGATTACCACGTTCACGGCGTCGCGGAACATATCATCATCGGCATCATTAGCGCCGTAATCAGCCACGACCCCGCCCTTGCCGTTCAGCTGAACTGGTTGCGACACGACTTCATCGTCATAGTTCGGTGGTCGCTGCATGCGGATGAAGTCCGTAACCTTGGCGGTCTCGCCGTCCTCGATCAAAGCCGCCTGGACGCGCTTCGGCTTAGGCATATCGCTGGTTAGTAAAAGCATGTCACCCCTGCCCAGTAACTTCTCGGCGCCCATTTGATCGATGATAGTTCGAGAGTCAATTTGTGAAGCCACGGTGAAGGCGATACGAGCCGGTACGTTGGCCTTGATGAGTCCCGTAATGACGTCAACGGAAGGACGCTGCGTAGCCAGTACCAAGTGAATGCCGGCGGCGCGAGCCTTTTGGGCTAAACGGACGATTAACGCTTCAACGTCACGAGCAGCCATCATCATCAGGTCGGCCAACTCATCAATCACGATGACGATGTACGGCATTCCCTCTTCTTTCTTGAGGTTGTTGTATTCCGCTATGTTGCGCTTGCCGACATCAGCCATCTGTTTCAATCGGCGCTCCATCTCCGCTACCGCCCACTTGAGGGCACTAATACATTTCTCTGGGTCATTGATGACAGGGGTCAAAAGGTGCGGCATATCGTTATACGGCGCCATTTCTACTTGTTTTGGGTCAACCAAAATCAACTTGAGATCAGCCGGACTATTACGGTACAGCAAACTTGTCAGGAAGGTATTGATCATAACTGACTTACCAGAACCGGTCTGACCAGCAACCAGCAAGTGTGGCATCTTCGCGAGGTCGGCCACGATAGCATTACCAGCAATGTCTTTGCCAATGACGAAGCTCAGTGGACTGTCCATGGCCGCCCATTCACGGGACTGCAGCAGGCTGGCCATGCGCACCGTGGCGGCCTTAACGTTTGGTACCTCAATGCCCACGGCGCGTTTGCCAGGAATAGGGGCTTCCATACGAATACTGTGAGCTGCAAGGTCGAGTGAAAGATTGTTCTCGAGCGCCGTAATCTTGGTCAGCTTTACTCCTGTTGGCGGCTTCATCGTATACTGCGTAACCCGCGGTCCAATATTGGCACCTTCCATCTCGACTTCGATGTTGAAGTTCGCAAACGTATCATGAATAATCCGGGCGTTGCCATTTACGTCGCCAGCATCAGCTTTATCTTGTTTTTGGTTAAGTAAGCTAACCGCTGGCAGTTCCCAGTTAGGATCGCTGGCCATGGTTAAAGCCTGGTGGTTTTCATTAATGGTTAGTTTCTGTGCCGTGTTTTTCATGTTTGTCATACGCGGCACTTCCTTCGGTGGTTGGTCATCAGAGGCGTTATGATGCATTACTGGCACGCCCTCGTTCAATTTGAAGCCTGTCGCAGCCTTGGCCTTGAGAGTCGCTAAATCAGTATCACCGTCATCGTCACGGGGTTCGCGCTTAAATATCGCAAATACATTGAGCAAAACTTTTGGCGAGATACCAAACGCAAAGAAGATCGACAGCAGGCTGAGTACAAAGAATAATATACCGGCTGGGAATGAATCGAGTGCATTCAGGACCGCCCCACCCATAGCGCTGCCGACGTTACCACCATGGCCACCTTTGAGTGGGACACTCGAAGTTTTGTCGGCGAACATAACGTGCAACCAACTGGATACAAAAATTAATACTGCCATCATGCTCGTAATGTATTTGAATGGAATCCGGCGATCTTCGTCGCGGAACTTGATGGTTGCCCAGTAGAACAAGGCAACAGGCGTCAGGTAGCCGGCCCAACCGAAGAGCCAGTAGGCGCCGTGGAACATGTTGATCGGCAGTGCCCCGCCCGTTCCAAAGCCGCCAAGCGATAAAAAGATACCGAATACACCAATGAGGATGGCGCCACTAAGCGCCCAAAATGGAGAACGCTCGAAGCTCTCTACAGGTGCACTCTTCTTTTTTGATTTTTTCTTTTTAGCCATACGTTTTGTTTATTATACTGTTAAAACCGCTTACGGTCTAGGTTCTTCCTGAGTATCGTTGCCAAAACCTTTAAAATCGGGCTCAACGGCAAGTAGGTCTGCCCCATCACTCATTACTCCCCGTCTCGAATCAGCAACTGCATCTCGATCTGCGTCCTTATCAGCTAATAATTCGAGATGCTGTTCGGCTGCACCCTTTAACAGGTTGCGAGCTGCTAGTTGCTCGGCAGCTTTCTTGCGAAAAGCATTGCCTTCAGTGTTTTCGTCATCAGCTAAATATTCTTGCATGATGTCGTATAGCTTTTTAGGTTCGTTGTTTTTGTTTGACGTATCTTCCATGACAATACTATAGCAAAAAATACATCAGTTGTCAATAGAGCTTGTGCTCTGACTCCATACGCCGTCACATGCAAAGGACCAGATATATCTGTTCCTTTGCATGTGGAAGAGCAGCCCAGAAATGTCCATTGGACATTTCTGTAGGCTCGAGGGGACCACCCCTCATCAAAGCTCAGTAAGCTAGCACTTTTAAATAGCTGGCGACGCAAATGTGTGGCCTGGCGTGATGATATTCATGCGATGAGCATGAATATATGCCGAAGCCAAGGAAGCCTTCTTTGGAAGGGATAGCTTCCCTGGCCTGAAGCTATAGAAACCATAACCCGAGAGTCCTCGTTCGATTTATTCAAACGGGGCCCCGTAGTGGTGTCTCATTATCCTAGTCGGGCTGGTCTTGGGATAGCAGTCGAGCTCGCATCTCTTGGAAGCGGCGCTGTTGGTCACCTGCTAGCTCTTCGGCTGACTTGGTCTTGCTCTGGTGAACAGTCTTGGCTTCTACTTTGCCACCGATGATGTTTACCACGGGGATGACAATTGGGCTCTTCTTGGTCTGTTCGAACAAGTAGTGCGTGATGTGGTCTTTTAGTTCAGCTTTAAAGCGGTCGAGTTCGACGCGCTTGTAGCGCTGCTGGACAGCGCGGCGAATTTCGGCGCGCAGACCATTCATCATCTCTTCTTGCTCACGCATGTATATGAAGCCGCGGCTGATGATATCTGGGCTAGTTAGCAGCGCACCCGATTTTTTGTCGATAGTTAAGACGATTGCTACAAGACCTTCTTCGCTGAGCAGGACGCGGTCTTTGACGACAACGTTGCTAACAATTGATCCTGTCTGATCCACCAGTAAGCTACCGTGAGCAACTTCGCCAGCCGGCTCCCACCTGTCTGCGGTAAAGGCGATCTTATCACCGTTGTTGGCCATGATGATATCTTTGCGGGCCCAGCCCTCTTCGACGGCCATCTCGGCGTGGTATTTACGGTTCAGGATACCGGCGTAAGTCGGAATGAAGAACTTTGGTCGGACGAGCTGCATCATCTCGCGGTGCTCATCGCGGCGGGCGTGACCACCAACGTGTAATGGGCCGGTACCATCGACTTCGTGGGTTGGGTTACGGTAGAGGTGCACGCCCTTGCCCGACAGCTCATTGCCAATTTCTTGGTAGCGAACTTCGTTACCGGGGATCGGGTTAGAACTGACGACCACGACGTCACCTTCATGAAGCTTGACGTACTTGTGACTACCTTCAGCCATGCGCTGCAGGGCAGAACCTGGCTCACCTTGGCCACCGGTACAAACGACGAGGACTTGATCCTCGGGCAGATTTGGTACCGATTGCATTGGAACGACGGTGCCCTTTGGAATTTTGAGTAGTCCCTGGCGGACGGCAATTTCGGCGTAGTTCATCATACTGCGACCATCGAGGGCGACTTTTCGACCAGCAGCGGCGGCACCGTTGATGATCATCTGGACTCGGTTCATGTTACTCGAGAAGATCGCAATGAACACCCGGCCACTAGCATTGCCAATGACGTCGTGGAAGCTTTCTTGCAAGGTGTGTTCGGTCGGTTGGCGACCTGGTTTGTCAGAGTATGTGCTCTCGCTGAGTAGCGCCAACACGCCCCTGTCGCCAAGCTGCTTGAGGCGCTCAATGTCGCTTGGCTTCTCGTCGAGTGGTTCTGGGTCTAAGCGGAAGTCACCGGTGTTAATGATGGTTCCAACTGGACTTTCCACGACAATACAGCTGGATTCTGGCACGGAGTGCGTAATGCGAATCAGTTCAATGAAAAAGTCACCAAGCTTGATCCGTTCGTGGTTGTCCATGTTCATGACATTAAGGGTAGGCTTAAATTCTAAGCCAGTTTCGGCGTAGGAGTCTTCAAAGGTCTTTTCGACTACACCGAGCGTAAAGCGTGAGCCATAGATCGGAGCCGGGTACAGCGGCACGATGTGCTTGAGGCCACCCAGGTGGTCAAGGTGTCCGTGACTGATAACATAGCCGCGCAGTTTGTGTTTGATGGTGTCGAGGTAGCTTGGGTCGGCAATCATGTAATTGATGCCTGGCAAGTCGACGCCGAGGTTGTTGCCACAGTCAAGAACGAGCGCATCGTCACCATATTCGAGGACCTGCATGTTCTTTTCACCAATGGCGTATTGCCCACCGAGGAAGGTTAGCTTCAGTTTGCTGGCATCATCGATAATGACGTTGGCGCGACGTGGTTCGCCCTGTTGGGCAGAAGCATATTGGCCGACCAGTTTTTGAGCATCCATTTGGAGGCGCTTCTGGGCGCGGACAGCTTGTCCGCGTGAGGCACGTGATGCGCCACCGGAAATACCACCGCCCTGTTTGTCGCCACCTTGACCTTGGCCCTGGCCACGGCCGCCGCCACGGCGATTACCGCCGCCTTGGCCACCGCTTTGCGGGCCGCTCTGATCGCGATTTTGATCATTACCGCGGCCACCGCCACGGCGTACACCACCACCGCTTTGCGGTGGCCGGCTACCAGCTGGACGTGGCGGTCGGGCCTCGCTCGGTTGAGCTTGATTACTATTGTTTGCTGGCTCGCCCTGAGGTGTTGCCGCTGGATTAATGTTTTCTGGTTCCATATGTATGGTTTCCTTTCGTTGAAGTGCTTGGAAGTTCTTAGCTTTTGCTCGTTCCGAACTTGTTTGGGGATCCCCGTTTGTAGCGAGGGTCCTGAAACAAGTTCAGGATGATGCGGTGTAAGTATTCTCCAGGCGCTCCTGACGTATTATGTAATTACTTTGATTTGCTTAATGATGTCAGGAATGAGCGCAAAATCATCGATGAGTGTTTGCCTCAGACCTCCGTTATACAGCGCGGCAGCCGGATGGAATAGTGGTAAATAGACGTGGTCTTTTACGCGTATTGGCCTGCCATGCGCTTGACTGATTTTCAGCCCGGGCAGCAGCACATCCATGCTGTGCCTGCCTAGGGTGACAATCACTTTAGGGTTAATAACTTTGAGTTGCTCTACTAAGTAAGGCAGAAACGAAGCTTTCTCATCCGGAAGCGGATCACGATTGTTTGGTGGACGGTATTTAACGATGTTGGTGATGTATACGTCCTCACGCTTGGTGCCGATCATTCCCAGCATCTCGTTTAAGAATTTACCCGATGCCCCAACAAACGGAATTCCTTGGAGATCCTCATTTTTGCCTGGTGCTTCACCGATCAGAACAATTTCCGCCTCGGGGTTACCGTCACCAAAGACCAACTGTGTTGCCTGCTCCGCTAACTCATTACAGATACCGTCGTCTATAATGTGTTGCTTGATGGCGTCAAGTTGCTGCTGCTTAGTTTGTGCCATTATTGCAACTTCTTCCAGAGCATAACTGAAACATATATACAGCGGACTGTGAACGCTAGAAAAACTAAGACCCCAATAAGCTTAAGCGTACCCGCTAATGGATTGGCCAGTAATGCGATTACGACTATAAAACTTAAAACTGTGACAGCCATGACAATAAGTAGCCGGGCCAACCGCAGCGACCGCTTAAGCTCGCCTTTACCGGGACGGTTAATCTTGCTGTCATCAACGTTTTTGAATAGCGCTATACCGATCGCTTCTAACAAATTAACCGGTGGCATTTCTTCTTCGCTCCCCTGCGCTGCATCATGGTCGTTGTGCTGCTGAGTATCAGTTGATTGCTCTTGCGATTGCTCGTGCTTAGCATCAGACTCACCAATGGGTTGCTGGTGTGAATTTTGTGCATCATCGACATTATCTGGCACGGACGACCCCAATCATTAGCCGTACGAAGTTTTGGCCGACACCGATCAACAGGATGAGCGTCAAACCCCACTGCCACAAGCTGCCACTGTTGATAGCCAGACTCGCGAACAAATATAGAAGTGCGAGTTCAACAGTACCGAATAGTACTAGTCCAGTTTTCGTTTGATGTAGTTCTTCGAGACGCTTGAAATTCATTTACTTCTCTTGGTTTAGTTCGTGGGCTGCGGCGCGCATCGACAGCTGCAATCGGCCCCGGTCGTCGATGTCTAGAAGCTTGACGTTAACGAGGTCACCTTCTTTGACGACATCACTGGTTTTTTCAACACGCTCGTCGGATAGTTCAGAAATGTGCACCAGGCCGTCTTTGCCGGGCATAATTTGGACGAACGCACCGAAGTCCATGACGCTGACCACTGGACGATCCTTGTAGATGAGACCAATCTCAGGGTCTTCGGTAATACCGCGGATCCACTGCTTGGCAGCTTCGATTTTAGCACCATCAGGGCTGGAAATCATGATCATACCGTCGTCCTTGATGTCGATCTCGGTACCGGTTTCTGCGGTGATACGCTGAATGGTTTCACCTCCCTTACCGATGACTTCACGGATCTTGTCGGGGTTGATCATAATACTTTCGACGCGTGGGGCGTATGGGCTCATGTCGTTTGGCGTCGAGATAGTGGTGAGCATGTGCTCCAGGATGTGGGCTCGGCCAGCTTTACCCTGCACGAGGGCTTCTTTGAGTACAGAAACTGGTAAACCGTGGACCTTCATGTCCATTTGGAGTGCAGTAATACCTTCAGAAGTACCAGTGACCTTGAAGTCCATATCACCGGCAAAGTCTTCGGCATCAGCGATGTCGCTGAGGACGTAGTGCTTGTCGCCATCGACCATCAGGCCCATGGCGATACCCGATACTGGGCGCTTTAGTGGGACACCGGCGTCCAACAGTGCAAGTGTACTCGAGCAAGTCGCGGCCATTGACGTTGAGCCGTTCTGGCTCATGATCTCAGTTACGGTTCGGATGGTGTACGGGAACTCAGCTTCAGTTGGTAGCACAGCCGTTAGCGCTCGTTCGGCCAGGTAGCCGTGACCGATCTCGCGGCGGCCTGGTGAACCTAAGCGCTTCACTTCGCCAACAGTCCAACCCGGTGCGTTGTAATGGTGCATAAACCGTCGTTCGCCTTCGCGTTCCATGGTGTCGATCAGCTGCGCGTAGCTCAGTGGTGCCAGCGTCACAATGTTTATACCCTGCGTCATACCGCGGGTAAAAATGCTCGAACCGTGGGCTCGTGGCAAAAAGCCAACTTGGCTCGATAACGGTCGGATCTCGTTGAGCTGGCGGCCATCAGGACGGACACCGTCATTAACAATGCCCTTGCGAACGTCTTTGTGGATGGCCATTTGTAACGCCTCGTCGTATTGGGTACGGACGGTACCAACGTAGACGTCGGCGCCCAGCTTCTCGGCCATTTCGGTGTGGAACTTGTCTTTAAGGACTCCAACCAGTTCATTGCGTTCTGGGTATGGCAAGCGAATTGCCTCACCGAGTTTACCATCGACCCACTCGTCAATTTCGGTCTGCAGCGCATCGTCTGGCAAGGTCAAGGTGTATTCCTGAGCGGTCACGCCAACCTTGGCGACCAGTTCTTTCTGTAGTTCCACTGCTGGCACGATGGCCTGCTGGGCAAACTCTAACGCCGCAGCGATTTCTTCTTCAGTAACTTCGCTGGCTCCAGCTTCAACCATCATAATGGCGTCGGACGTACCGGCGACGACGAGGTCAAGTTTGCCCTCGTCGAGCTCTTGAGCACTCATGAATGCTTTGTAGGATCCGTCTTCGGCAATGCCAACCCGTACACCAGCAACTGGACCGTCAAACGGTGCACCAGTCAGCATAAATGCCGTACTCATGGCAATCATGGCAATCATGTCCGGGCGGAAGGTTGGGTCCATGCTGAGCACGGTAGCCACACCTTGGACTTCGTTGCGGTAGCCTTTTGGCCACAGCGGACGAATCGGGCGATCAATCAAGCGACCGATCAGAATCGAATCGTCAGATGGACGACCTTCGCGCTTGATGAAGCGGCTACCGCTCATTTTGCCAGCAGCGTAGAACTTCTCTTCATAATCAATGCTCAGCGGAAAGTAATCGAAGCCCTGGAGTGGCTTGCCAACCATGGCTGTGCCAAGAATAACTGTTTCGCCATAGGTGACGAGCACAGAGGCACTGGCTCGGAATCCAACGCGGTTAATCTCGAGTGACAGTGTGCGGCCGCAGAACTCGGTCTCGACTTTAATGATGTCTTTGCCGAACGGGTTGATGATATCTCCCATAGGTGATGTCCTTTCTGTGTCTGACGGTTTTATCTCAATCAACAGGGTGCAAATATATGGCGACCCTTGTGCTAGCGGCGGCGATATATCTGTGGCTCTGGTGATTGATTACACGTCAGCAAGTAGTTTTAATGTGCACAAGCTTGTTCCCTCCAGGTTTTAAAGCCTCGAGAGAACTGGTCTACGCACGTTAGCGACGAATGCCGAGTTTCTTGATCAGATCAAGATAGGCTTGAGAATCTTTGTCAGCGATGTACTTGAGGAGACGGCGGCGCTTGCCTACTAGGCTCAACAGACCGCGGCGGGCCATGAAGTCTTTCTTGTTCACCTTGAGGTGCTCGGTCAATTCCTTGATACGCTCAGAGTCGATGGCGACCTGAACGGCTGAGCTACCAGTGTCAGTCTTGCTTTTTTGGTTGTCCTTAATAATTGCGGTCTTCTTCTCGATTGAAATCATGCAGTTCCTTGTAGTTTAAGTTAGAGATTAGTGATGGCGTTACGACAGATTATAACAGATGCGCACCCCTGAAGCAAGTAACTAATCTCTATCTTGGTAAGGGTCATGCAACTCATTTATTTGTTCTTGAAGCGCGCGTTGACGAGCCTCCTCTGTCTCAATAAATAGTTGGCGCTCGAATAGATTCGTGCGCAAAACCGTAATACCAAGCTCGTCTTGTATTCCATTGTTTGCATATATACGCGAAACGCATTTTCCTAAACCCATAACAGTTTTCATTCGTCTATTCGCATCCCAGATGGTGCTCCGTTCTGTGAGCGAATCGAAGTACAAATCAAAACCTTCACCGTTAAATCGTTCGATATCTCCACCGCTGTCTCCAATTGCGGGGCATGTGACAACAATCGCTGCACGCTCAACGTATTTTGGGTCTAGTTTGACTTCTCGCTTTCGAAGTACGCATGAGTCGAAATTATGAGTTTTATTCGCCACAAGATATTTGTTCATAATGCATATTATGTCATTACTTCAATAACGTAATCCTCGATTTGGAGTTGCTATTTGCCAATGGCAAGCTCGGTGCCACCGATGTTTTTAACAAAGTAAGAGTCGTGCGACACGTAAATGATGGCGCCGTGGTATTGCTGCAGGGCGTCTTCCAGCTCTTCGATGCTTGGCAGGTCCAAGTGGTTCGTCGGTTCGTCGAGGATGAGGAGAGCAGGATCATTAGCCAGCATATTCATTAATTGGAATCGAGCCTTTTGACCACCACTGAGGCGCGAAATCGGTACATCGATGTCGGTCATAGGATTGAATAAGTAGTCACCAAGGAGCTGTTTGATCTTTTGATCGCTGATTTGAGCATCTTTGGCGCGGAAAGATTGTTCAATCGCCTCCCCAAGCTTCATGTTCAGGTACTGCGAACTAATTTCTTGTTCGTACACACCAATCGGTAGCTCGCTCGGCGTGTCGACGACGCCAGCGTAAATGGTTGCGGCGGGCTTTTTGCCCTCAGCCGCGGCCAAAATAGCTTTGATCAACGTAGTTTTACCGGCACCGTTACGACCATGCAAGCGAAGCTTTTCGCCTTCACGCAGCTGGAAGGTAATGCCTTCAAACAGCGGTTCGCCGTACCCTAAACTGAGTTTGGATACGTCAACAAGCACGTTACTGGTTTTTGATTCAGAGGTACGCGTTCGGATCCGGATGTTACGCGCCTTGTGTTCTTCGTAGGCATCACTCATCTTGGTATTCAAATTGCTGGCCGATTCGCGGTCGATCCAGAATGACGGCTTTTCGGTGTTACCAAGTTTGTTCAATTCGTTCTGGGTGCGGATCTCGAGTGACTTAAAGCGGTGGATAGTACCCGGGTCGCGCGACTTTTCTTTCAGCTTGCGAAAGCGGATCAAATCTTCCTTCAAATTGGAGATCCGGCGCTGTGTAACAGCGTATTCATTCACCTGCCCAGTAATCTTGCTGGCATTGGTACGCAGATAATCGTCATAGTTGCCGCGAAAGGCAAAGGCCTGGCCGTCCCGAATCTCGATAATCCTATCGACTTCGTGCAACACATCACGGTCGTGTGTGATAACCACCACTGT
>JACMPA010000013.1 GCA_014377695.1 Candidatus Saccharimonadota bacterium | reverse complement strand
TCGAGTGGATGGCAATTATGTCAGGGATATCTTGCCAGGATTCATCCTGATGGGCCTCGGCATGGGTGCAACGTTTGTCGCCCTAACCATCGCCGCCACCAGTGGCGTCGATGCGAAGAAATCCGGTTTGGCTTCGGGTATTTTGAATACCTCGCAGCAGATCGGAGGCGCACTTGGCCTAGCAATTCTAACCGGCATTGCTACTTCTACGAGCTTGAGCTATATCAAGAACCTTAACGGTGTCCCAAATAGATTGGCAACGCTCACTGCTCAGGTCAATGGCTATCACGCAGCATTCTACGTTGGTGCATGCTTCATGATTGGTGCTGCTATCATTGCGGCAGTGCTCCTTAAGCAAGAGAAGGTAGACCCAGAAGCGGCTGCAATCTCAATGCACTAGACTGCTCGATACGTCAACGTGCTCGTGCATTAAAAGGCTGCTCACCAGAGCAGCCTTTTTTGATCCATTTGATTACACTCTTGATATTGCCTGTAGTTGGTAAGATCTTCCCAAAACTCAATCGTAATAGCTATTTTCATGCGACACAGCTAGTGGTACAGCACAGGTATTAACCTAAAACTAAACATATATTCATAAAGGATTTTCAGATGAAACATAATCAAGAGGGCTTTGGAGCCGTAGAGGGCTTGCTCGCCATAATTGCGATCACTTTGGTAGTTGGCCTAGGTTTTTATGTTTTTAATGTCAATAATGACAAAGATACAAAAGCCAGCACTGTTAGTAGTAAACAGTCCGCGACGCCAGTTAGCTTAGCCGACACTGCAAAACAGGCCACAAAAACGACTGAAGACTCAGATAAGGATTTGATTATTGCTGCTGTCCGTAAAGACGGTGTGAACCACGGTATTTCACAGGAAGAATCCAATAAGTTAATAGTTACCGTTGATACTACCGTCGGCGATAACGCCATCGGCAAAACGAGTGATGGTGAGACTGGTGCCGAATTCATCGTACATAAAGACAATGGTGTCTGGGCGGTGATCTATACGGGCCAACAGAAGCCAGGTAAGGAAATCGGAGCTAAATACGGGCTGCCTGCCGACTGGTACAGCGTTGACTACTAAAGTTCGCTTAACGCACCCCGATACTCGGCCAAAAGATATGTCTTAATCCAAAGAACCGCTCAGTTGAGCGATTCTTTAATCATACTGCGAACGACTAGTTAGTGGACGCTGCAGGGGTCTCAGCTGCCGGTGTAGTGGCAGCGGCAGCGCCAGTGGTCTTGGCTTTCGCTTTGATGGCAGCGTCAAATACTTGGGTGAACTCTTTGAGGGAGTAACCAGGTTTTACCTGTTTGCCATCAATAATGAAGGTTGGTGTCGACTGCTCAAACCCAGTCTTTTTGAAGGCAGCAAGGTCAGCGTTGATTGAATCATTGACGGCACTCGTTGCGTAGTCAGCTTTGAACTTCGCGGTATCAAGGCCGATACTCTGAGCATACCCTACGAAGTATTTGTTGAGGGCGTCATCACTCACGACCCAACCTGACTTGCCGTTTGGATCTTGGCCTTCGTAAATTTTGTCATGCATTTCCCAGAATTTACCTTGGATTGACGCGGCTTCGGCAGCGCGAGCGCCGGCAAAGGCGTTTTTGTGCAGGGAAGTTAGCGGCAAGTTACGGAACTGGAATTGAATCTTATCCTTGTAGGCTTCAACAGCTTGTTTCACGTAGGGATAGTAGGCACTACAGTACGGACACTGGTAGTCAGCGTATTCGATCAAGGTTACGCCACTGCTCGTGGACCCTTGAACGTGATTTGTTGGTTTAACATTACTACTTGATGTGCCTGAGTCTTTACTTGTAAAGAAGAACACACCGCCCAGCAGGACGACGATGACGGCTAAAATAGCCAGGAATTGCTTACTCACTTTTACTCCTTAATTCTATTGCACCAAGTATAACATCCTCAGCTGAAGCCAAGCTTTCGAAACCTGGCCAATAATTGTACTATAAAGGCATGATTTCTCTCGTTTTCGGGCTGCTAGCAGCTGTAGTCGCCTTGTCGTTCCTGTCGTTACTCAAAACCTACCGTCACATCCCACCCCGTGAGGTCAAGCGGATGGCTCGAGCTGGTGACAAAACTGCCGAAGTTATGTATAAACCGATTGCTTATGGTGCCAGTTTGCCCGTTGTTTTGTGGCTAGTGATTGGTATAGCCTTATCTACTAGCCTCGTTCTACTTACTAATGCGCTACCTTTGTGGATAGCGATTGTCGTCGTCGCATTGATCATCTGGGCTGGCTTTGCCTGGATCCCGAGTACTGATCTATCGAACATTGGCGTGTGGTTAGCCAAGCGACTGGCTTCACCTTTGGCTTGGCTACTCGAACGGCTTAATCCGAAGCTGGCAAGAATTGCGAATTTTATTCATTCGCATCAACCAATCAGCATTCATACTGGGTTATATCAAAAATCTGATCTTGCTGAGCTGTTACAGGCCCAAAAAGACCAACCTGATAACCGGATTGCAGCTGGCGAAATAGAACTACTTACCAATGCGCTGTCGTTTGGCGACAAAGTGGTCGCCGACGTGCTTATACCAAAGCGGGTTGTCGATGTCGTTAACGTCACTGATGCCATTGGACCAGTGCTAACCGATGAACTGCATAAAAGTGGTCACAGTCGGTTCCCGGTGTACGAGGATAAACACGACAATATCGTCGGCGTGCTGTTCCTGAAAGACCTGATAATGAATAAGCAAACTGGTATTGTCCGGGGCGTCATGAAGTCAAATCTTAACTACGTTCATGAAGATTTTACGCTGTACCAAACCTTAGAAGCGTTTATCAAAACTAAACACCACCTGTTCTTGGTAGTAAATCAATTTGAAGAATTCGTCGGTATCATCACGATCGAAGACGTCATAGAGCAGATGACCGGCAAAGTTATTATGGATGAATTCGACACTTATGACGATTTACGTGCCGTGGCCGCAACGGCCGCCAAGAAAGAACATGCTAAACACTCGAAGCCAACACTCGAACCTACCCCTGAGGCTCAAGAGGTGGTAAAGTAACACTTATGAAATGTTTTAGTAACGCCAACATAAATCCGCGGGTCGGTAGCAACGTCTAGCCGGCGACTGGTACCTGCGACCCAAATCATAGGCGGTCACCAACAACCTAACGAGGAATATTAGATGAGAATTTTAAGTGCAGACGTTGCGCAACACATTGGTACCACGATACATATCGAAGGATGGCTTCACAAAAAACGCCTACTCGGTGGCTTAACGTTTATAAACGTTCGAGACCGCAAAGGTCTTACCCAAATTGTTATTAAAGATAAAGCCGAAGTTGAGAAGCTTCGTGGCCTACAGATCGGGACTGTCCTCGCCGTCGACGGTGTTGTAGTAGAAGAACCGCGCGCGCCAGGTGGTGCTGAGCTCCACGACTCCAAACTAGAAGTTATGGTGCCAGTTACCGAAGAACCGCCAATTGAGATCGATAAACCAATCCAGCACAAGGCCGAGAATCTTGACACGCTATTTGAATACCGCGTCCTAAACATCCGGAATTTGCAGGAGCAAAAGATCTTCAAGATTCGTGGCAGCCTAACCCGCAGTATCCGCGAGTTTCTGGATGACCATGAGTTCGTCGAGATCGACACGCCCAAGCTTCTCGGCGCTGCTACTGAAGGTGGTGCGGAAGTCTTTAAGCTCGATTACTTCGGCAAAGAAGCAACATTGGCTCAGAGTCCCCAATTTTATAAGCAAATCATGGTCGGTGCCTATGAACGCGTCTACGAAATTGGACACAGTTACCGGGCCGAACCAAGCGCTACGACTCGGCACCTTACAGAACTAACTATGCTCGATATCGAGATGGGTTTTGTGTCTGGTCACGATGAAGTGCTCGACATGGTCGGTGATATGACGCAACATGCGCTGCGCGAAATCTACACCAAGCACGCTGATGATCTAAAAAGCCTCAACGCACCGGAACTACAGCTCCCCATCGACGGTAAGGTTCCACGTTTTACCATCGCTCAAATTCACGAAATGTATACCAAAGCCACCAAAAATGATGTGACCGACGAGAAAGATCTAATTCCAGACGAAGAGAAGTGGATTTGTGAATACGCTCGCAAAGAACTCGGCACGGACTTAGTCTATGCGACTGAATTTCCAATCGAAGCTGCCAAATTCTACCACAAAGTTGACGCCGAAAAAGGCGTGGTCATGTGGGGTGATTTACTGTTCCGCGGTCTCGAAATTGCCACCGTCCCACTACGAGAAAACAACTATGAAAAGATGGTTGAGCAGATGACCAAAGCTGGCCTTGATGTCGAAGAAGCTGGCTTCCGCTATTACCTCCAGGCCTTCAAATTTGGCCTCCCAATGCACGGTGGCTGTGGTTTTGGCATCGACCGCTTAGTCGAGAAGACCATTGGCCTGAACAACGTTAAAGAAGCCACGCTGTTCCCACGTGACATCAACCGCCTTACCCCGTAATTCTATTCCAAGCGCACACGCCGCGAGGGAGGACAGTCCTCTAGCAACCGCAGGAGGACTGTCCTCCCACATCCGCAGCCGCTAACCATGAGTACGACGTGCCTTTACGAGCAGGTGGTCCATTGCTCGGTAGGCTTCAAGGCCATGTTCAGCAACAGCTTTTTCATAGAATTCAAATAATACTTTGGCGTCATCATACGCTCGGTGGCGATCTTCCACCACAAAGCCATGACGCTGAATGATCGTATCCAAGTTGTGCCGCGGCTGGTCTGGATACAATCGGCGTGACAAGCGGGCGGTACACATCCGGTCCATATTAAACGTTCCACCCATTTCGGCAAAAGCAGCTTTAATAAAACTATAATCGAAGTTCACGTTATGGGCGATAAAGATTGATCCGTCGAGAAAGACTTCTAAATTATCAGCAATACTTCTGAACTGTGGAGCATCCCACAGCATGTCATCTGATATACCAGTGAGCTTGGTGATAAAGCTTGGTACATGCTGTTCTGGATTCAAGAGCTGGCTAAACTTGGCCACAACTTGGCCATCTTCTACCCGCAATGCTCCAATTTCAGTTATACGCGAGCGCAACGGGCTGCCACCGGTCGTCTCAATATCTAAAAATACCAAAGGTCGTTGCTTCATGCTAGGCAGGCTTCATAGCTACAAGTCGGACGAGGTTATGCACACCTTTGGCCTCATCTTTATATGTCGTTCCTTGATCATCAGCTACCACGATTTCAAATTCTTTCGTAAATTCTTTCGCGTCGTTTGGATTAAAATATCGCTTTGTAATGCCATCAATTTCGATATAATTTGGCTCAATCTCTTGGCCTTCCGAAATCTCCGGGTCTTGATCACTATTGCACAGAGCTGCAAACACTCCGCCCGGTTTCAGCACGCGTCTGATTTCGGCGAAAAGTTTATGCGTTTGTGAGCTATCAAAGTAATGCACTGAAAGATGAGCGTATACCACCTCGAACTGTTCGTCACTGTACGGCAGAGGCATCGCCATGTTCACCACTTGGAATTCTGCTGCAAGGAACTTAGCCTTAGCTAAATCGAGGGCGTGGGCAGAAAGATCGGTCGCAATCACATCAAATCCTTTGCCAGCAAAGAAGCAACTGTCTTGTGCTTGTCCGGCGCCTAGATCCAATAGCGCACCACCATGTGGCAGGTATTGGAGTGCCCATTCAGCGAACAGAGAAGGCTTATCTATCCAGTCAGTCGCTGCGTATTTATCGTGTGCCTTATCCCAGTATTGTTGTATATCCATCGGAGTTATTATAACACTGCACCTCATCAGCGTAGATGAACCAGAGAAATCTTACTGAGCTGCATGCGTCGCACGGCTATACTTTTGATAGTTATGAAACATGTCGAATGGAGGGTGCTATGAAGATACGAAAACTCGGTGAGTTGGAAGTTTCGGCCATTGGACTTGGTTGTATGGGTATGAGCTTTGCCTACGGCAAAGGTGATGACGAGAACGAGGCGAGCGAGGTCATCAAATATGCCCTCGACCACGGGGTAAATTTTCTCGATACAGCTGACATGTATGGCCCGTGGGTTAATGAAGAGCTGGTGGGTAAGGCAATAAAAGGCCGCCGTAGCGATGTGATCATAGCCACGAAGTTCGGCAACGAAGTAAGTGATGACGGGCAACTGACTGGCAAGGTCAACGGTACGCCAGCCTATATTCGAAAATCCGTCGAAGGTAGCCTGCAACGCATTGGTACCGAGTACATTGACTTGTATTACCAGCACCGTGTCGATCCAAATACTCCTATCGAAGAGACTATGGGAGAACTGTCCAAGCTGGTGCAGGAAGGCAAGATTCGATATATCGGCATGAGCGAAGCCGCGCCGGAAACTATCCGCCGTGCCGCCACGGTACACAAAATTACAGCCCTTCAAACTGAATACAGCCTTTGGTCACGTGATCCCGAAGCCGAAATCCTAGAAACGATCCGTGAATTAGGTATTGGCTTCGTACCGTACAGCCCGCTCGGTCGCGGTTTTCTAACTGGGCAGATCAAGTCCCTTGACGATTTAGCGGCAGACGACTGGCGCCGTCATAACCCGAGATTCATGGGCGAAAACTTTGCCAAGAACTTTGAGTTGGTCCACAAAGTGCAGGAACTTGCCGATGAAAAAGGTGTGAAGCCAGGCCAAATTGCACTGGCGTGGGTGCTAGTCCAAGGTGATGATGTCGTCCCAATACCCGGTACAAGACACATTAAATACCTGGAAGAAAATATTGCGGCTACCAAAATCGAGCTGACCGCGGAAGACTTGCAGCGTCTCCACGAAGCTGCACCCGTCGGTGTAGCAATTGGCGACCGATACCCAGATATGTCTACCGTGAATCGTTGACCGACAAGATAAGTAGTTTAAGAATTTAAGTAATAATTGGAGAAATAAGTATGCAAACATTAGCGTTACTCGCAATTTTAGATGCAAAACCTGGTAAAGAACAAGCAGTCGCTGATATGTTGCAGTCAGCCCTAGAAATGGCTAAAGCTGAGGAAGGTACTGTTCACTGGTACGCCCTGCAGTTAGCTCCATCTACTTTTGGAATCTTTGATACCTTTGAGTCTGAAGATGGTCGCCAAGCCCATTTGAGTGGCCCAATCGCCCAAGCCTTAATGGCCCATGTCGACGAGCTATTAGCCTCGCCACCGGAAATCCGTCCGGTCACCCTCCTCGCCGTAAAATAAAGACGAGGCAGGTTAAGTAACGAATGAGTACTAACGGATAACGTTAGAGATGGTGGGGACTAGCTGGTCGTTAAAAACTGATGGGATAATTTCGTCAGCAGTTACGTTTTCTACCAAACTGGCAATGGCTTCGGCAGCAGCGATTTTGTGCTTGTCGGTAATCTGATTGACCTTGTTGTCGAGGGCGCCGCGGAATATGCCCGGGAAAGCGATGGCGTTGTTGACCTGGTTTGGAAAATCACTACGGCCGGTAGCAATGACGGCGGCACCGGCGGCTTTAGCGTCCTCCGGCGTGATTTCAGGGTCTGGGTTCGCTAGGGCAAATATAATAGGGTCTTTAGCCATGCTTCGCACCATGTCCTGTGTCAGTAAGCCGGCGGAGGATACGCCGATGAATACATCGGCGTCACGAACTGCGTCCTCTAGCGTCCCAGATACGTTATCTTTGTTTGTGAACTCCAACAGTAATTGCTTTGACTCATTCAAATCAGTCCGGTCGTGGCCGATTATGCCTTTGCTATCAACAGCTATAATCTGCGGGTCGGCATATTCTTGTAGAAGTTTTGCCACGGCTACACCGGCTGCACCGGCCCCGACAATGGCAATTTTACATTCACTCAATTTGCGCCCGGTGAGTTTACAGGCATTGATTAGTCCAGCCAAAGTTACGGTGGCAGTGCCATGTTGGTCGTCATGCATGATTGGGATTGAAAGCTCGGCCTTTAGGCGTTCTTCGACTTCAAAACAAATCGGCGCGGCGATGTCTTCAAGGTTGATGGCGCCAAAACTTAAAGCCATGGCCTTCACGGTAGCAACGATTTCGTCGGCCGTATGGACGTTAAGGACAATTGGTACGCTATCAATGTTTGCAAGGTGTTTGAATAGCAAAGCTTTACCCTCCATAACCGGCATAGCTCCCTCAGGTCCCAAGTTACCTAGTCCAAGTACGGCTGACCCATCGGAAATAACGGCAACCAGATTGTTGGTCCAGGTGTATTCACTGAGTTTGCTATGATCTTCGGCAATCAGCTTGCTGATTGCGCCAACACCGGGTGAATAGTAGGCGCTTAGCTTTGCGCGGTCCAGCTCATCGGTATCACGGAGCGCAATAGTAATTTTACCTTGGTACTTCTTGTGCAGTTCGACTGCTAGTTCGTTTGGATTCATCACATTAGTATACTCCCAAACACGTTATGTGTCAGAGAGTGGGTGTATTGTCGAGACTTTGCCAAATGTACCAGCTGGCAACGGATTCGTATGGGTGCCAACCACGTAACAGTGCTAGTTCGCTCACTTCGGCCGGTTTTGGAACTGTCGGTAAGTCGTATAACTTAGCGATACCATTCCTGATTCCTAAATCACCAACAGGTAAAACGTCTAAGCGACCCATACAAAACATCAGGAACATATGAACCGTCCATTCACCGATGCCTTTGACCTTAATGAGTTCCGCAATGACAGCCTCATTCGTCAACGCATCTAAGTGATCGAACCTTACGGAACCATCAACGATGTGCTGCGCCAGGTCAAGGACGTAACTAGCTTTAGCCCGCGAAAAGCCAATGCCGCGCAGTGTCTCAACATCGCTAGTCAAAATATCGGCTGGCTCCGGAAATGTACCACCGAACAAGTCACGGAAGCGGTTCTCGATAGCCCTAGCTGCGTGCACACTCAGTTGTTGGCTGATAATGCCATCGACTAGCTCTTGATAATAATTCTTGTTTGGTCGAATGGTGCATAAAACGCGCTGACTAATCACTTCCGCAATTATGGGATCCTGCTGGCTAAGGTAGGCAACGGCGTCAAGGATACTTGTATCTGATGCTATGGGGTTCATGGGCCGAGTGTATCAGATATCTAATCGGTAGACAGCGTATTTTTTGATGCTGATTTTTGGTACACTGCAAACATAAAGCTTAAGCAAAACGAGGAAGAGATGGCCGACGAACTAAAGTCACTGCTCGGTGATAACGAATTAGACACCGCTCCAGATAGTACAGACACCACAGAATCCACACAGCAAGCTGTACCCACCCCAGATAATGATGCGGCTCGCTCCGTCGAACCGTCTCATGAAAAGCAATGGAAAGACAATGCTACAGATATCCAAGAATCAAACCCTGGAAAGTTTCCGAAGCTAAAAAAATGGGCTCGCGGGTATTGGGCTAAAAAGAAGTGGACGTTGCCGTTGACACTATTTTTGCTGCTAGCATTGCTACTAGGAATACCACTGACGCGCTATCCAATTCTAGGTACCATCATGAAAAAGGATACCTCGATCACCGTCATGGACAGTGTTACCGATCAGCCGGTTACCGATGCCAGTATTACTGTGGCCGGCTCATCGTTCAAGACCGACAACCATGGCCGGGTGATGGCCCGTTTAAAGGTGGGTAAGCATGACGTTACCATCACAAAGAAGTATTACAAAACCTACAAATCATCAGTATTCGTAGGTATCATGAAGACACCAAGTGTGTCCGTTAAAGCCGTGGCAACCGGCCGACAAGTTCCACTAATGGTTACGGACT
This sequence comes from Candidatus Saccharimonadota bacterium, assembly GCA_014377695.1. Lineage (GTDB taxonomy): Bacteria > Patescibacteriota > Saccharimonadia > Saccharimonadales > UBA4665 > JACMPA01. The sequence continues at coordinate 19,631 of JACMPA010000013.1, read as the reverse complement.
ACATAACCGGCCGAGCGCTCGAGAATGCGGTTATAACTGCATCAGGTAGTAGCGCGAAAACTGATAAACAAGGCAAGGCTACGCTGGTCTTGGCGGCAAAAGGCACAGACACCAAAGCTACGATTACCCGCGATGGCTACAACGATAACCCCGTAAATATATTAATTACGTCGCGAGATGTGACGACTAATCGATTTACTATCACACCGACTGGTAAGGTGTATTTCCTCTCGAACCTTAGCGGCAAGATCGATGTTGTAAAAACGGATCTTGATGGTAAAAACCGTAAGACGGTTCTAACGGGAACCGGCTCGGAAGACACCAACAGTACAGCACTGCTTGCATCACGTAACTGGAAATACCTGGCGTTACTTTCTAAGCGAGATGGCAAGCAAGGCGTCTACTTAATAAACACTACAGACGATAGTAGTACTAATATTGATGGCGGCAATGCATCGGCTAGCTTTACGCTGGTTGGTTGGAGTGGTGACACTTTTGTGTATCAGATACAACGTGCCAATGTTAGTAATTGGCAGCCTGGTGCCCAAACGCTCAAAAGCTATGACGCACCGAGCGGTAAGTTGTTCACGCTTGATCAAAGTCAGGCTGAAGGTACCGGCACGGCTGATTACGGCTATACAAACTTCTCGACCGTGTCCTTGCTAAACGGAGAAGTCGTTTATACCAAAAACTGGTACTCTAGCAGTTTTCCAGATCACATGGCTGGCAAATCGAGCAGTCTAATAAGTGTTCACCCAGACAGCACCAGCAAAAAGACAATCAAAGACTTTGCGGTTCCAGCCGGCGTTACGTACGGGTATAGCGTAAACATTTCGCAGTACGAACCATACGGTCTCTACGTCCAGGTACCGAATAACAACGATGGTACAAACACATACTATGGCTATGAAAATGGGACAGTAGCTCTCAAAAATGATGTAACTGACGACACGTGGAACAAGGTCTACCCAACATATTTGGTTTCACCGACAGGCAAACAAAGCTTCTGGAGTGATGTGCGCGACAACAAGAATACGTTGTTCGTGGGTAATGCCGAAGGCGCGAACGGTAAACAAATCGCTACGCTCAGCGGCTACACACCATACGGTTGGTACAGTGATAACTACTTGTTAGTAACGAAAGGTGGCAGTGAATTGTATGTGATGCCGACTGATGGATCGAAGGCACCGTCCAAATTAACTGATTACTACAAGCCCCAACTAACGTACCGCGGTTACGGTGGTGGTTACGGCGGCATATAGGGTTAAACTAGGTAGCTCATTTTGCGTGAGCTGTACCTAGGATAGGTTGTTTCTGACCGTAGAGATCTGCCTCGAGAGGGGTTAGTGTGCTCTTGGGTCGTTTTCTGGTAGAATGTTGATAGGTATTTAAAACATGACAAATAAAAAAATAACAGTGGTGGGCGATGGGGCAGAGCAGCCTCTTACGCCAGAAGAAGAGCAGCGAATCGAGAAGAAAATCGATGCGATGCTTGATCCTAGCGTTCCAGATAGTCCAGTTGAAGCAGAAGCGCATCAAGCACAAATTGTGGCCCCACAGCATGATGATGCGAGTATGTCGGTGTCTAAAACAGATTCGAACTCAAAAAATGTAGCTCCGGACACAGCTCCCAAAATCACAAAAATTGTAACAACTTTCGCTGATGACAGTCCGGTATACGATGACACTATCGAAACAACCGCCGCTGAGTTACAGACCAAACTGGCTCCCCAGCTATCCCTGAAAGCAGCGCCACACAGGCCAGCACTTCCCGATACACCAAAACCAGTTGCTAAGAAGATTCACATTCATCATCATGAAGAACCGACGGCAGAAGTTCCCGACGGCTTAATCGATGCAGCGTATCCAAAGCCTATGACAAAGAAGTCGGCTAAAAAGTCGAAGATCGCGCCCGCTGATGGAGTGGAGGTAATTGATTTGGCCGACGCTATTACAGCCTCGGCGTTAGCCGCTGAGGTATTTAGTTCTACCAACCACATAAGCGACGAGGCAGCTCGGGACGAACAGATTGAAGCAGCGGTTGATAACGATACTTCGCCGAAGGGTTCAAATGAAAGACTTAACGTAAACGCGGCTGACGTAGAACTCCCTGAGACGGTAAATGAACCGTTGGTGAGCAGTGATGATACGAGCGGTGGCGCGCCACCGCTGATACGTAAGCATGAAGCTACTCTGATAGATCCTAATCTAGACACAGCAAGCGAGCTTGTCCCGGTCAATGCCAAAAAAATCTCAGTATTCCAGCAAGTTGACGACGAAACAAGCAAGTCTGGCGTCAAATCAACCGAATCAACCGAGACAACAGACAGCGCTGCAGCACATATCGTTACGGAGATTCGAATTGATGAACCAGAAGAATTCGCTGAAAAAATTAACGTTGAAGTTGAACCGAAACCACAACCCGTTCAAAGAACACAGCCTGAACTGCAAAGGACCTCGGCCCCAGTTGTTACTGCTGAGTCTGGTACGACCGCCGATGACAGTAGTGCAAAGTATCGTCCACCTGCCGGGCCAATGCAGTTCAAACGAGCAGAGGTGCCGATTCAGCCTCATAAACCTGGTGAACCACGACCTCAAGATGCCTCTGCCGAGGAGCTCAGCGAAGATGCTGCACTTGCCAAAGCTTTCGAGACTCCCGAGTCAAACCGCAAAGCTAAATCAGCTCGCGCTTCAGCGGGTAAAGGCAGCAAGAAACTCATATGGGTTGTTGCCTTACTCATTATTGCGGGTATTGCGGGGTTAGCAGCAGTTCCGACTCTGCGCCACAAAGCACTCAACGTGGTTGGCCTTGACGGTGCAACGCCCAAGTCTAGTGTTACTACTGTTTCACCAGCTGTGGTAGTGCCGACTTCCGCACCTGCAGCTCAGGATGTATACATTGCGAAGCGAGAGGGCATATATAATGTGTACCGAACCGACTTGACCGGCCAGCAGGCTCAACTCGTACTTGGTGGTACCGGTAATGAAGAAAATAATGTCGTGTTTGCGCCCAATGCAACCAGTACCGTTGGTGCGCTCGTCTCGACCCGAGATGGCAAAAAAGGTACGGCCGGTTATCTTCAGCAGTCATTGGCATTAGTCACAGTAGCTGACGGGAAGGTCATGACGGTCGATACGGCCGACAACGTGAAGTTGATCGACTGGTTCGGCAATAAAATCGTTTACGTCTTGTCCAGCGCAAGTACCAGTACAACCGATACTAACCGGTACCAGATTGTTAGCTACGACACTGCGACGAAGTCTCGAGTAATTTTGGACCACGCGAATTATCTGAATGATGTCTTAAGCGCCAAGGGTGCGGTGTACTATGCATCAGCCTCTAATTCAGCTAGTCCGGGACAATTCATATCCATCAAGCCGGATGCTACCGCCAAAACGGTCATACTCTCGGCCGAAGTATCAGCGATTACGCGGACTGATTACAATCAGCTGACGCTTTCAACCGTGGATAAATGGTATAGTTACCAGCTCGGTCAACCAAAAGCTACTCAGACGAATACTATCGGTCAAAAGAAAGGTCGCTTGTATATTGATAGTGCAGACGGCAAACGTAGTGCATTTATCAGTGACACTAAGATAACCATCCAAGATACGGCAACGCTTAAAGCCACACTGCTGCCCATCACAGCCGCAGAATACCCGCTTCGCTGGCTAAACAATACTACAATCGTGTATCGCAGCGGTGAGGCTGACTTCAGCTTAAAGATTAGCGATGCTCAGGTTGCCAAGGTCATCGACGTCGCAGATGTTGCGGGCATTAGCCTTTGGCGAGAGTAGCCGTCGGCTTGTTTAGCTCAACAATGCTCAATCGTCCGTCGCTGTAGAAACTATTACCGAGCTGCTGGCTATGTATTTGGAAGGGATCACCAGCCTTAACTTCAGTTACATTTTTGACGGCTTTACACTTTTGCAGCGTTTTGATGACAAAATCACGCTCGCGGTAGTGTAGCGGGTGAGTGTTATGCGTAATCTGGAGGTTGTACCAGCGAATGCCAAAGGTATTCACGTCGTCGATTGCAGCACCGATCCAAACAGTCTCATCCCGTTTCATGAATCGCCTAAAGTGTTTGAACCAAAAGTTATAGTGCTTATCATCATCAGTCGTCTCTAGATCAATCAGCTGCCAAAAACGGATATGATGTCGATGACGTGGACTCATATTTTTGCCGTAGGGAATTTGAAAGCCGACATCAAACGTGCGGTTAAAAAGTAGTAACGGGCTAAACGGTGCGTTCAGATACGGCTTATCTACGACTATTGCATATAGCTCCCGAAGCGCGTTCCGGAGGGTAACCTTGTCGGACACATGCCAACCGGCTTTCTGCATAGTTGCTATGAAGTGTTTGCGAGAGCTAGCAACGATAGCAATGTTCACTGGGTCACTTGGTATGCCATCGGGCGTAGTAGCATACAGGGGAATGTGGTCAGGACGGATAATTAATCGTAGTGTACGAATCAAGGCCGGCAATATAAAGTATGCGAACGCTATATAAAACAAAAATAGTATTAGGACTACTGGCAGTTGGCGGTTTAGGAACGGGAACGAGACGAAGGCCAAATACGCCAGTGCAATGCCTAGGGTGAGCACAATAAGGCGCCAAATTGTACGAAGTAAAAATCCGATCACGATTAGGTATAAGTATAGCGTACCTTCAGTATTAACAGTGGTTTACAATGGATATATGACTCCGAGCTTACAACAAATACATGATTTTCAAGCTGTTGTATGGCAGAACTACCATGAATCAGGTCGTCATGACTTGCCATGGCGTCAGCCGGAACCGGCTGGCGAGTTCAGCCCGTACAAGATTTTAGTTAGTGAATTGATGTTGCAGCAAACGCAAGTGGCGCGGGTTATTCCTAAGTTTGAGCAGTTTATGGAATTATTTCCGACTGTAGAAGAACTGGCAAACTCATCATTGGCTGCTGTGCTAACTGCCTGGAGTGGATTGGGTTACAACCGTCGGGCTAAGTTTCTACATCAGGCGGCTAAGATGATTAGTCGACAATTTGGGGGTATTTTTCCGGAAGACTTACCCGGACTCACACTGTTGCCTGGAGTAGGCAAAAACACAGCGGGAGCCATCACTGCCTATGCATACAATCAACCAACAACCTTCATCGAGACGAACATCCGTACCGTGTATTTTTATCACTTTATGACGAACGGGGAGGCTATTACCGATGCGGAGGTAACTGAATTGGTGCAAGCCACCCTTGATGCAGCCAATCCCAGGGAATGGTATTGGGCATTAATGGACTACGGCGCAAGTTTAAAGGCTGCTGGGATTAAACTTAACACGTTAAGTAAACACTACATGAGACAATCTAAGTTTGAAGGGTCAAAACGTCAAATAAGAGGAAAAATCATTAAATTGCTGACTTTTGACGGTTACAACCTGAGCCAATTGCACTCACTTGTGTCCGATGCAAGACTTGAACAAGTAGTAGCTGATCTGCTCAGCGAGGGCCTGATAATTAAAAAAGCGCAGCGCTACTACTTGAGCGATTAAGCCTGCGTGCTACAATAAGCATAAGAAGCTATGAACAACGAACAATCGACATCTGGTGGGACAAACAGTACAGCCGTGAATCCGGCAGCCGCTGCGCATGCCTCACGCCAAGGTGCAACAGTGATGGACGTTGTCCCGCCACCGTCAACAGCTGCTGCCGCGCAAACATCCACTGAGCCTGCAGTTGTCGCAGCACCACCAGAGCTGCCAGATATCCCACAAATAAGTGACGAAATTGCCGAACAGATTGCCGCCGACTCAACCGCACCACCTGCCCCCATGCCGAGCCAAGTCGCAAGCCAATCAAGCGGTGTTTCGTCAATGGCCGTGCCACCAGACGAAAACGACCCGCAAATTACCAGCAGTGGAGACTCACCTAGTGAACTTATCCAGGCTGAGCTAGAACGAAACGTTGCGAAACCAGCCCCAGTCACCGCAAAGGTGCCAAAGGTTCCTAATCCTGTTCGCACAGCTGTAATCGTCACTGTTTTTGTGACGTTCATGCTGGCTGGCTTGGCCGTATTCGCTTACATGTCGACCCAAAACTAGTAGTCACCCCTGTTAAGCGAATCCATAATCTTGTATACTACCAATCTTATGTTTAATACTGCTACCACTAAAATTCTTACGCCTGGAGCGGTTGGGGTTATTCCAACCGATACGCTGTACGGAGTTGTGGCACGTGCTAGTGATGAGTTGGCCGTGGCGCGCCTGTATGCGCTTAAACACCGCGATCATAAACCAGGCACCGTTATTGCTGCCAACATCGATCAGCTTGTAAAACTAGGTATCAAACGGCGCTATCTAACGGCTGTTGAGCAGTTTTGGCCAGGTGCTGTTAGTGTCGAAATCCCTCACAGCATCTCATATCTTAATCAAAACACTGGTCGGCAAGCATTCCGCATTCCTAATGATCCTGAACTATTGAAATTGCTTGAACAAACAGGCCCATTGCAAACTAGTAGCGCAAATCTTCCGGGCAAGACGCCTGCAGCAACCATTGCGGCCGCTAAAGCCTATTTTGGCAATACGGTTGATTTTTATGTAGATGGTGGTGATCTTTCTGGCCGTGAGCCATCAACGATTATTCGAATCATTGATGATGCCATCGAAATTATTCGTGAAGGGGCCGTAAAAATTGAGGAGAACGAATAATGAGTATGTCATTCGACGAATACCAAAAACGAGCTATTGAGACTGCAATCGCGAGCACCGACAACGAGCAGCTCCAAAACAGCATCTGGGTGATGGGCATCGCTGGTGAAGCCGGTGAAGTCGTCGAAAAATGGAAGAAAGCGGTAGCTTACCGCGGTGGCAAGTTCAGCGACGAAGAGTTCTCCGACTTCACAAAAGAATTTGCTGATGTCATCTGGTACATTGCCGTCCTCTGCGAGAGCCTAGGTTTATCACTAGACGAACTAATGAAGCAAAACCTAGCCAAGCTAGCTGACCGCAAAAAGCGTGGTGTCCAGCGTGGCACCGGCGATAACCGTTAAGAGCCCTGTTATATCTTAAGCTTGAAACTCGTCACGGAGCCAATCGTCGAGAGAGTTGCCACCACCACCAGCCATCCCTACGATCATAGCGCCTTTGGCTAAATGTGCCTCGATAGTTCGCTTCAAATCTGCGTCACGCAGAGCGGGTGTGGCTATGCTTGGATCGCTGAGGTGTGCGATAAGTTCTGAGGGTGCCAATATGCGTTGGTTTGGGTCCTCACGGGCTAAGTAGCTTGGAATCCAATACAGCTGCATTGCCCCCGCGAAACAGTCCTTGTAGTTATCCAGCATATAATGTTGGCGGCGGTTCGTAAGCGGCTCATAAAGTATGATCAAATTCTGACCAGTATCTGCCGCTATTTCGAGTGCTGCGCTCATGGCGCCACGGATCTTCTCCGGCGTGTGAGCATAGTCACTGTATAGGTTAGGCACGATCAGCTCCATGCGGCGCTGGAGGCCGGGGAAGTCTTTGTACTTACGAACGACCGATATGTTGTCGCTGATTTCTAATGCGGATTCAACACCCTGGGCCGCTAGCGCAGCATCTAATCGATTGGTATAACCCCGGATAGTCCGAAGTGCCTCACGATCGGCTGGATCAGGGATGTGCTCGGGGTCGGTGATGAATTCATAATCTGGAGTTTCTAATACTGTAACAGATGCAGAATTTACTAGGCCCAGCCGAGCGGCGTCTTCCGCCCAGATAAAAGTTTGTCTACTTTGACCGATGAATTCCCGGAAGGCGTCCTGATAGTCTTCTCTGGTTGGGAATATCTCATGATGGTCCCAGCTGATACCGCTGATTAAACTTATATACGGCTTAAACGCTAAGAAATTACGATCAAACTCGTCGCATTCGTACACGAAAAATTGCGACTCTTTCGCAAATTCCCCCATATCACCAAAACTGACTTTGGCGGGTAGCAAGTAACTCAGCGGCACACCAAGTTGTTTAAATAGCCATACGACCATCGCCGTTGTCGTGCTTTTGCCATGTGTACCGGCAATAGCGATCAGCTTCAGATTCTGCTCTTTGATGATGACGTTCAATAGTTCATCACGCTTCGTTGATTTGATGCCCCGATCTCGACAGAATAGTACTTCAGCAGTATCGTCCGGCACAGCTGAGCTGCGTACAAACCAGTCGATAGGTGTCTCTGAATGGACCGTGCTAATGTGCTCAAGATCCTGGCCAATGTGGATAGTACTCACGCCGTGTTTCCGTAGGTATTCAATGTAAGGCGTTTCTTGTAAATCAGAGCCGGACACATCATAACCTGCTTTGTGAGCAATCTCTGCTAACGGGCTGATACCAGCGCCCCCAATGCCTGCGAAGTAAATATGCATGCAAGCAGTTTACCATCTACGACTTGTCATTAACTAGCTGAGTGAGTGTTAGCGAAAGGCCGTTGTCCTGGGTTATAATCATTAGCAACATGAACAAGCGGCACCTTCATCACCTCTGGCGACGCTTCCGAGTACTCAAGCCGTGGTATTTGTTGATAGTAGCCGCTGTATTCGCGGTTGTGTTTTTGTTTGCCATCCGTAGTAACTACCAACATATGGTGAAGTTGCGCGAGACTTTGTACACAGCAGATCAACAGAACGGTGACGTAACCAGGGCACTGAATGATCTGCGTAATTACGTCTACAGTCATATGAATACAGACCTCTCAACCGGTAACACGAGTGTTTATCCACCAATCCAGCTCAAATACACCTACGATAGGTTGGTACAAGCCCAGGGTAATGAAGCTGCTACCCAAAATACCCAGGTATATACAGCGGCGCAGGCTTACTGCGAGGCCCAAAACTCCGCCGATTTTTCTGGTCGCAATCGCGTACCATGTATCGAAGATTATGTAAGCAAACGTACCTCATCGGCAGAGAGCATCCCAGACAGCCTATATAAGTTTAATTTTGTATCGCCGACCTGGTCACCGGACGTAGCCGGTTGGAGCTTAGTGGCCGCCATCCTAAGCGTCCTGGCGGCCACCTTCTTGTTTGTCTTCCAACGATGGTTCAAACACCTCGTGCAGTCCTAAGTCGATCCATTTGACTAATTTATTGACACAAGTAACTAACAGTGATATTGTCAGCTTTTACAGAAGAGGAACTACACTATGTCAAAGCTACCAAACATTGAACAATTTAGAAACTCCACAGCACTTAAAGTGGTGGCGATTGGGCTCGGTGCTGCAACGCTCGCTGGGTGTACTGAATCAAATAACACCAATAATGATTTGCAACTTGGATCACAGACTATAAAAAAATGTCCGGATGGTTTCGTTAGTACAAAAGCTACCGATAACATAGCCGATACCAAAAACGCCTATGGTGCGATCCAGCAGGCGACCGCTATACTGAGTGCGGAAATAAGCCACGGTACGTCTTCAACACAAGATGGCGACGGCGTTACGTACGTGTACAACTTCGACGTCAAGCCCAAAGACTTGCCCGCTACTGAGGCAATATTCCCAAAAAAGACAGGTTTCCAGTCAAGTGGTAATTACGCTATAGCCGGCAAAAGTAACTACGTTGATGATTTAAGTGAAGTGTTTTGTACCTCAGGTGAAGCAACATACTTCACGCCACGCGCGATAACTGCTATCGGTGCCCTAGTTGTAGCTGGCATAACCGTAGATATCGTAAATGGTACTGCGACTCAAGCAAAGTAAAGCTGCACAATTGGTCTCAATAGAAAAAACCCGGCGGTGGCGCCGGGTTTTTCTCTACCTTAGGTGCTGTAACTACGGTTTTGTAGTTGTTGGCGTAGGGGTAGTGTTGCTCTGAGTGTTAGTTGTGCTCGTGTTGCTGGCCTGTGTCTGGCTGCTAACTTGTGTACAATCTGGACCCTTTGGATTCTGTTTCTTGAACTGCTCAATACTGGTAACCACCTTACCCTTTGATTCGAGGTTCTCCCAGAAGCTAACCTGTGACTGCGAAATAATCATCTCGTCGGTCGGGTTGTGAATCTGCTGACAACCAAGCTTGACGAGCGTGTAGTTGCCGTCAGTCGTCGTGGCGCCGTTGGTGCCAGTCGTGGTGTTCTGTGTCAGGTAGTAAATGTTGTTCAAGCGAACGAACTCTTTGTTAACAGTGGATACGTTACCGAAGTAAACCTGACCGTTAGTCAAAAAGACCGCTTGGTACTTGCTGTTATCAACGTACTTAGCTGAGCTAGTGTCGTCTTTAGCTACTGCTAAATAACCAATAGTTGCGATTGCCAAAATTGTTATACAAAAAAGTAAAGCCACCGTTGCTGCGCGTAGCATTTTAGCCTTGTCACCGCCTCGTTTACTTTTTGCTGGACCTGCAGGTGCCGGAACGGCAGCTTGCGGTTGAGCACTTCTAAAATCCATAACGTCTCTTCTCCACCTTTATAGTTTTTATGGTTACTCAATTAGTCTAATACAACTAGGCTTGGCTGTGCAAGGATTAAAATGGTTATGCACAACAGATACATCAGGGGTGGGCAAAGCTCGTGTGGTTCTAACACCGTAGCGGAATGGATTCTAACCTGTTGACAAACAAAAAGTTACCGGAGTATGGTAGGGGTACCAATAAAGCTATAAGAGAGGGAGACTCAATTTTATGGGATACAGTCACGAAAACTCGAAGGGTGTTACATACCACTTAAACTCAAAGAACGTCGTACTACGTGGCGGCAAAGAGCAGCGCATCTTTTACTTTTCAAAGGATGTCCGTCCCGAAGCTTGTGACCTTCCTGAAGGCTATAACGTCAAGGAGAATCCCCGTAACGGTTTCCTTACCGTTTCACGCAAGAAGTAATCACTCTTTCAAGAGCAGCAAAACACCCGGCCTTCCGCCGGGTGTTTTTCGTTCGCCTTACCTTAAATTCATTACCGACAAGTCATTCCAACCTGTAGCAAATGCCACCGGAAATTTCTGGGCTGTTTTCTTATTATCAGTAAAGACCTGCTTTGTTGACAGTTCTCAGAGGTGTCTGCTACCGTTGAGAAATGGCAGAGACTATCCTTAAAGTAGACAAGCTCACTAAAAGTTACGATGGCCAGATTGCCGTCGACAGTATTAGTTTTGAAGTCAAAAAAGGCGAGATCTTCGGTATCCTCGGCCCTAACGGTGCTGGCAAGACCACTACGCTGGAGATGATTGAGACACTGCGTAGTATCGATAGTGGCACAGCAACTATCGATGGCGTTGATGTGGCAAAAAATCCTTATGCCATCCGCGGGATGATCGGTGTCCAGCCGCAAACTCCTGGCTTTCAGGACAAAACCAAGCTTACGGAGCTCATCAAAATGTTTGCCGCTGCATACGGTGTCAAAGTCGATCCAAAAAAATTTTTAGAAGACGTAAACCTTGGCGACAAAGCTAATAGTTTTGTCGAGAACCTCTCTGGTGGGCAACGTCAACGCTTTAGTATCACAGCGGCGCTCGTCCACGATCCCAAAGTATTCTTCCTCGACGAGCCGACTACTGGCCTCGACCCTCAGGCCCGCCGAAACCTTTGGAAGCTCATCGAAGACGTCCGCGATCGTGGCATCAGCGTGATTCTGACTACTCATTATATGGATGAGGCCGAAGTACTCTGTGATCGCATTGCCGTCATGGATCACGGCAAGATTATCAAACTAGACACCCCAAAGAATCTTATTAAAGATCTGCTGTCACGGGGCTTTAGTAAAGAACAACATGTTGAACAGGCCAATCTAGAGGATGTCTTTATTGATTTAACTGGCAAGGAGCTACACGTATGACCCTTGGCCAAAAACTATATACCGTCTGGGCATTCTTTACGGTGAACCTCAGGCGTTTGTTCCGCGACAAGACCGCCTTATTTTTTACATTCTTGTTTCCACTCATCTTCCTATTTATTTTTGGAGGACTCAACAGCGGCAGTGGTGACGTTAGTTTCAAGGTCGCGGTCATTAATAATTCCGACCAACCATTCGCCCAGCAATTCACCCAACAACTCAACAAGCAAAAAACGTTCAAGATCGATGCGGGCGTAACGAATCAGGCAGCGGCCAATGAGAAGATGGGCCGTGGAGAGTTGGATGCGACCATCGAACTACCGAAAGGTTTTGGAAAAGTAGCTGTCGGTCAGACCTACCCAACGGGCCAGGCAATTGTCCGCTACACCCAGAACAGCCAGAGTGCCGCTGCAACCCTGACTACGGTGCTGCAGGCCGAACTTCAAGGCATTAACGCCAAATTCGTAAAGACTGAGACGCCGTTAACGGTTACCAGCAAGCAAAACAATGAGCGCTCACTCAGCGCGTTCGATTACACTTTTACTGGTCTATTGGGCTTTGCCGTCCTGGGCTCAGGCATCTTTGGCCCGATGAGCGTCTTCCCGGAACTAAAAAAGAACGGCGTCTTACGCCGTTTACACACCACACCCCTCCGGGTGTGGCAGTACTTCCTATCGGTCATGCTGGGCAACGCCGTAATTGGCTTGCTGTCACTGGCCGTGATGTTCATCGTTGCTATCGTAATTTTTAAACTCAAGATCGTTGGTAACTACCTTGAGCTAATACCATTCATGGCCCTCGGCATCATCACGATCCTTGGTATTGGCTTATCTATTGGTGGCTGGGCTAAGAACGAGCGCCAGGCTGCTCCAGTTGGCAATATCATCGCTTTCCCACTAATGTTTTTATCCGGTGCGTTTTTCCCGCGGTTCCTAATGCCAGATTGGCTACAAAACATTACGTTCTTCATCCCGCTGACGCCGATTATTGACGGGGCCCGTTTAATTGCTACTGAGGGCAAGCATTTGACTGACCTTGGCCCACAAATTGGTGTCCTGGGCGTCTGGATGGTCATCGTCTATGCCATCGCCTTCCGCGTCTTCCGCTGGGAATAAACCAAGCGTAACGCTATTGCTTAATTAGACTATTTATGCTAGAATAGGATTGTTATGCCACCAAAGAAAATACCAGCTGAACAGCCAATTGACCAGGGTCAGTTATTCCCGGTTGAGGTCTCACGGGAGCATCCGGCGCAGATTGGCGAAGTTGTTGAAGGTGGAGTCTTTCCAGATGAATTATCAGCACTGACTGAAGACAAAACTCCGTTTCATGAGGCGGTGCACGCTGCAGTTGTAGCTGAACAACACACCCGCAACCGTCGCATTGGTCAAAGTGGTAAGCACTCAACTCTCGATCGAGAAGGGACCTATCTTCAGATCAAGCCAGGTGATTTTCTTCCAGGATTCGGACCAGTTAAAGATAGTAATTGGCAGGCTGCCAAGAGCCACGCCCAAAAGCTTGAAGCCGAACGTCAAGCTAGTATCTATGCGCAACCAACGCTGTCGCGGCCAGAGAAAGATACGCGAGCTATTGTTGCCCAAACAGCGGCAGCGTTGGCGATAGAACGTGGCCTCACTGACGGTCGTCCAACGCCTGCCAGCACCCATCAAGAAGACAAAGCTAACCGAGCCAGCATCGCTGCTGCCGACTTTGTGGAAGCGGGTACCCAGTCGAAGCTCGAGGGTCTGCGTGATGACCATAGAGCAGGTTTTCTACCAACAACGCACCGCGAAAAGAGCCAAGCGTTTGAACTACTTGATTACATGACACCAGGCAAATATGAACGAGGTGTATCAACCAGGCTCGATCAAATCTTTTTTCGCCAACAACGCGAGATGAAAAAGAATGGTATGACGCCCCGCCAAGCCCAAACAGTGGCTGTCGATAGTGTCCGCAGCGTCATACGTGAATGGGGTGATTACTTAGCAAATGCGCGAAGTTCGTGGACCAAGCTTGATAGTCTCCAAACGTTGATTGATGATACCCCCAACCCAAACCTGACACTTGAAACGTTGCTTGAGGACGAAGGCCAAGGCGAAGTTGTGACACAACTGATTCGATACCAGATTCTACGCCAGCGCCGGGACTCGGAACGTCCCCTCGGGTTTGACCCACTCTGGGTACGCGAAAACAGAACCGAACCCACCGATGACAAGCACAAGACTGTTGAAGATGTATTTGTGCACAAAGGCGAGGAATTTATGGACGCCTACATCAAACGCCGCGCCTCTGAGATGACTGTCGGCGAAGTCCGACGTACTGTCCGAGAGGCAAAGTATGACCAGGCTAGGCGTGGAAAATTCTGGCGTGCCGCGCTTGAATCTTTGGACGATGATTACCAACAATACGCTAAACTGGCTATCCAAGCAGTATAAATTGGTGTAGCGTACAGTCGGTATGTATTTAAATCTACCCAAACCATTCTTTGTGCTCGCGCCAATGGACGACGTCACCGAGACAGTGTTTCGACAGATTGTTAATGGCTGCCATGCCCCAGATCTGGCGTTCACAGAATTTGTTAACGTCGATGGGTTGATGAGCGTTGGCCGCCCGAAGCTCATAAAGAAAGTGAGATTCGACGTTAGCGAGAAAAACTTGGTGGCGCAGTTATGGGGGCTGAACCCGGATAACTTTGCGTCAGTCGCTGAACAGATTGCCAACGGTAGCCTGGCCAAAGAATTAGGTTTGCCTGAGGGCTGTAACTTCGTGGGGGTGGACCTAAACATGGGCTGCCCGGCCAAAAGCGAAGTCCAGAATGGTGCTTGTAGCGCACTTATTAAGCTAGAGAATCGTGCGTTAGCCAGTGAGATCATCGATGCGACGAAGCGGGGCTTGGCTGGAAGATTGCCACTAAGTGTCAAGACACGTATCGGTTTTAATGAAATTGACATGACCTGGTTCGAGTTTCTACTTGGTAAAAATCTCGACATGCTGACGGTGCATGGCCGAACGCGCAAAGAAATGAGCAAGGTGCCTGCACATTGGGATGTCATAGCCCAAGTTCGTGAACTACGCGACAAGCTGGCCCCCGAGACGTTAATAGTTGGTAACGGGGATGTGGTCGACCGAGCCCATGGCATCGTACTTGCCGAAGCAGGCGGGCTGGACGGTATCATGATCGGCCGCGGCGTCTTCCACGACCCATATGTTTTCGCAGAGAATTCCATATGGGAAACGGTAACTAAAGCGGATCGCCTGAAGCTCTATGCTAAACATGTTAACCTGTTTGCAGCTACTTGGCAGATGAACTCATCTGAGGACTTAGAACAAAAATGGGAGCGGCCGGTACACACCCTTAATAAATTCTGTAAAATCTATATCAACGGCTTTGACGGCGCTAAAGAACTCCGTGAGCGTTTGATGGCCTCTACCGAACCGAGCGAGCTGTTGAGCATATTGGCCGACGCGGCTGAATAGTATACAGTCGTTGTAGTGCTATCAAATCAAAAAAAGTGTGATGAAACAAGAATTAGACCACAGGCTCGGCCAAAAACATGAAATTAGAGGTAAAGTCGGCGAATTCTTGATTCGTCCGCTGCTTTTGATGCCCAACAAAGATTTTGATCCTACACTGGCCCGGACGGTTTCTGACACGATAGGTCACGTTGCACGCTGCGTGAATGCCCAGGTACGTGAGATGCGCACGCTAGATATCGAGCCTGGCCAATAATCAGCTATCTTTACTGAGGTGACAGGACCCTAGTTGATTTGTATACTAAGGGAATGATCCAAGCGCGACACCTGAAAAAGGAATACAAGAAGAAGTACGCGGTTAACGACCTAAGTTTTACGGTTGAGACCGGTAAGGTTACGGGGTTTCTTGGCCCTAACGGTGCTGGCAAGTCAACTACCATGCGGTTGATGCTTGGCCTAGATGCTGGTACTGGCAAGACGACGTTTGATGACAAGCCGCTGCACTCATACGCACAGCCATCAAAGGTCGTTGGTATTTTACTCGAGGCCAAGGCCTTCCATCCGACACGAACTGCGCGGCAACACCTCAAAATTTTGGCGGCTGCCGGCAACATCCCAATGGGCCGCGTCGAAGAAGTACTCGATATTGTTGGTCTAAAAGAGGTTGGCAAGAAAGGCCCCGGCAAGTTCTCGTTGGGTATGAGCCAACGCCTAGGCATCGCCGCTGCGATACTTGGTAGGCCTAAATACCTCATGTTAGACGAGCCGGCCAACGGCTTGGACCCAGAAGGTATTGCTTGGTTACGCGATTTCCTCAAGGCCTATGCCGATGAAGGTAATGCAGTCTTTGTGTCGTCACACTTGCTGAGCGAGATGTCGCAGATGGCTGATAACGTCGTGGTCATTGGCCGCGGGCAATTAATCGCCGATACTTCGATTACAGAATTGCTAGCGCAGAACGCGCACGCTGGTGTGCTGGTTCGTTCACCAAAGTTAAACCAACTTGAGAAGCTATTACACGCTCAAAAAGTCGTGCTGAGTAAATCAGCCGAAGGACTGCTGGTGAGCGGTGTCTCGAGCGATGTGATCGGCAAACTAGCTTTCGAACACGGCGTGCCGATTTATGAATTAGCGCCGCAAACAGCGTCGCTCGAAGACGTATTCCTAGAATTAACTGCCGACGCCGGCGAATACAAAGGTAAAAGTGAGGCAGCCAAATGATTGCATCAATTCGGGCAGAGCTCCGCAAACTATTGACCGTACGCTCCACGTATTTGATCTTCCTGGGATGTTTAGCCATCATCGTGCTGTTCGCAGGCTATGGCGATGGTATCCGCGCCTCGGCGGCGAGTTTACGCAACCCTAATCAACTTGCCCAGGAGTCCTACTCGGCAATTCTTTTTGTCGGTCTGATCATCGCATTAGTCGGGTTGCTTTCGTTTGGCCATGAATATCGCTACAACGGCATCATGTACACGCTCACGGCTAGTAACAATCGCCTGAAGAGCTTGGCTGCAAAAGCAATTGTCGTCACGATCTTCGCCG
Source organism: Candidatus Saccharimonadota bacterium (assembly GCA_014377695.1). Taxonomy (GTDB): domain Bacteria; phylum Patescibacteriota; class Saccharimonadia; order Saccharimonadales; family UBA4665; genus JACMPA01. Next base: position 2,843 of record JACMPA010000013.1, on the reverse strand, counting down.
TTATAACGAGCGTCATCTTCGCCTTATTCTCACCATTATGTAACATTCTAGCAATACATTTTTCTGGTAAAAGGCTTGGACCTCAATCATTTGATGTTTGGGATGTGCTTTGGCACTGTGTGTTCGTTGGTTGGGGGTATGCAATGTACGCCTTTATTCTGGTAGCGATCATACGCAGCCAAGTTGGCGCGATTGTGATGTTTCTACTCATACCGCTCATCGGCGAGACGATCCTGGCAGCCGTGTTCAAAGATTTGGGCAAGTACCTTCCATTTACCAGCTTGCAGTCGGTAACACCAGGTAGCCTGGTCGCTCTCCCAGCCAACCTTGCGCACTACGTAACAGTGTCACTAATATATATTGGTGGTGGTTTACTGGTTAGCGCTGTACTGTTCGCGCGCCGCGACGCCAATTAGGTGCAGTTGCTCTAGGGTTTTGACACTGAGCACGATACAATCAGCTAATGCTTTTAACGTTCCTTTCTCGATTGATGTCCAGTTTGCTTACTACGCTGTTATTCGTGACGGTCGTAGGAGTCACAGCTAACCAAACAATCCTGAACACGAACTACATTGAGAAGAATTTAGAGAATCAGCAGGCTTATGATCGATTATCTGACGCGCTCAGCAAGGATATAGGCAACAATACCGAAACATCAGCCATCCCGCAGTCCTCTATATCTGCTGGGCTGAAAGTTGTGCTGACACCAGATGTGCTGCGCGTAAAAATCAATAGTACTTTGACCCAATTGCAGGCCTATTACCGGGGCAACGGTCCAGTCCCGACGATCGATATTAGTGACCTGGTGCAGCAGGCTCAGCAAAGCGGTTTTCCCATTGACGCTGGCAAATATAATCAGCCAGTTGAGCTAAGCGCCGCTACTAAGGCTAAACAAGTCAGTGATGTCGCTAAATACGTCAGTATCGGCATGCTGATTATAATCGCGTTACTGCTGGCCGGTGTCGTAGCCATTGCCATCAAACGTCGAGACTTACGCCCATTAGCAAATATCGTCTTCTCATTAGGCCTGATGCTGACCATCACGGGCGGCGCACTATTAGTTGTCCCACGGGTCTTCAGCCAACTGTATAAGTTTGATCCAGTCACGAATCCGTTTGGTGCATTAGCACATGATCTGGCAGTATCAGCGATCCATGATTTTGGAATACGCCTCGTACTACCTGGTTTGGCAGCATTAGTTCTCGGGGGACTGGCTAAGTTCGCCCTACGTAGTAAACACCACAAGCATAAAGGTCATCCGGCTGCTACCCAGAATCCAACGGCGACGCTTCCCTATAAACCTATGCCCGCAACAGCTGCACCCAGCCAAATGCAGAACCAGGTACCCACTCAAGGTGAAACTCAGGCTTCACCATCACCTATAGAAACAGTGCCTTCGGTTCAGCCGCCAATCACAACCGATAGCCCCCAAGCGGCAAAATCTGACGCCGTCCCAGGAGCGCCACCACGTGCGTTTGAACTCGGGCCAGCGCCGCGTCGACCAGCTCCTGGCGCTCCACCCCGCCCGGGCACAGAAACGAAGTCACGCAAGATTCAACTTTAACACCTCTCAATCAAACGGTTCTCTGCTATACTTGTACCCGTTACCACGAGGTATCTTAAGTGCTTCTCATGCCATTACTATGGCTGAGGAAAACATACGGGGGTGTAGCTCAGTGGTTAGAGCAGCGGGCTCATAACCTGTTGGTCGCCGGTTCAAATCCAGCCACCCCCACCATTATTTTACGAACCATAATTTTGGCGGATATATGACGCATATTTGGCACTGGCTTCTGGCATTTACAGGTGTAACAAACGGCGAAAACCCATTCGCAACACACATGTATAACTTTTGGTCTGGTTTCGGCGGAGGACTGATTCAATTCAGTTTGCTCGGAGCAATCGTCGCTATTTATCGCCATTACGCTATCCGTAATCCAATGATCAAATACGTTAAAGATATCCACCCATTGCACAAACTGGATGAGCTAGCGGTCAAAGAAGAAGAGCGACACAAGAAGTAAGGCTAACATCACTAACTTAGGTTGTGACTCTGGAAGTATCGGCTACTACACTCAGTCTGTGCACTAACGGTACTGGTCCTGTAATGGTACAGAGGCTAGGCTGACATAGCGCTTGCGCTATACTGTACGTAACAACGATGCAAAACCAACTACTTAAGAAATTTACCAATTACGCTGTGCAAGCACGATCGTTTGCCGAGCGGCTGCGTGACCCAAAATTCGCCGGCATGATGTTGTTCCTAGTTGTGGTACTGCTTATTAGCTGGAGCGGGGTTAAGTCGATTCAGACTAATTATGAATTACAGAAACAAATATCTGGTTTGCAACAGCAGAACGCCGTTCAAAAATTAAGAAATACCAATGCTGATTTAGAGAATGAATACTACAGTACCAATAGTTACCAAGATTTGCAGGCGCGCCTCAACTTTGGTTTAGCCGCTCCTGGCGAAAAAGAAATAGTAGTCCCCAAAGATGTTGCCCTCAGCTACACTGTTGATCCGCCCAAACAACAGACGATTCTAAAGCCAAGTGACAAGCAGTCGGGCAGTCAGCAAAACTTTCAAGCATGGGTAAACTTCTTTCTGCATCGTCAAAACACAAGCAATTGACATACTCACCTCTGTTTGCTACCATTACTTAGCTCTACAAGCAGATATCGCGGGGTGGAGCAGCGGCAGCTCGCATGGCTCATAACCATGAGGTCGCAGGTTCGAGTCCTGCCCCCGCAACCAAAAGAAAACACCCTCCTCGCCGAGGGTGTTTTCTTTTGGTTCGGCGCCGGCTTGGAGCTGTTACCAGTAGCGACGAAGTCGATGTGTA
>JACMPA010000012.1 GCA_014377695.1 Candidatus Saccharimonadota bacterium | reverse complement strand
GGACTCTAACCCTTGGCCTCGTCCTTGGCAAGGACGCGCTCTAAACAACTGAGCTATACCCGCATAGGGTTATTTGATGCGTGTGAGGCATCGGTTGGTTGGATTGAAAGGTACATGCGTAGTATCAGTTGTCTAGCGCACGGCGCTATATTTACAACTTCGGCTGTGACAATGACAACTGAGCTATACCCGCATATCTCCAAAGATTATAGATAACAGGGGTTAGTTTTGCAAGTGAATAGACGAATAACCTGGTAATAAGTTCACCAGATTTTATTCATACAAGTAGTCTTTTAAAAGAAAACACCCCAGGTTTCCCTGAGGTACTTGCTGGTGGCCCCTCCCAGACTCGAACTGGGGACACACGGAGCTTCAATCCGATGCTCTACCAACTGAGCTAAAGAGCCGCCTCGTCACTATACCTGTCACTCGGGTGTACCAATACGGCAACATCATTAAATAACCGTGTAGTAGACTTGTGCTATTTTACAGTTTTACGCTGTTATTTTCAACATTATTCAACGGTTGAGCCAGATTTGATCGACTGCATCGCGGAACGGCACGTCGACTGGGGAGAATGTCAGGGTTTTAAATTCAGCCTTATCGACGAATCGAGCGGCCACGATGTCATCACCTGGTACGTAAGTAGTGCTGTCTAAAACTGCGCTAACAGCAATACGGAGGACCGCAAAGCCGCGATCGCTACGCCCTTGCAGGACCATTTGAACCTCACCGATGGCAGTCGCCTGCACGCCAAGCTCTTCGGCAAGCTCACGCTGAACACACTCATTCAGGCTCTCACCATGCTCCCAGCCACCACCAGGCAACTCAACTTCGTCATCACTGTTTATAGCGATCAGCAATTGATTAGCATCGTTGAACACTAAGCACTTCACCGCCACCCGGTAAAAAGTACTCGGTAAGTTCTTGAGTTGCTCGGCATCCACTACGCCACCTTTCTTTCGAAACGGTCTTTGTCACGAACCGTTAGTTTTTCGATGGAGCGCTGGATAGTGCTGTCCAGATCAACACCCTCGCTGTTTGCTAGGCATATCAACGACCATAGCACATCGCCGATTTCATCAGACAGATCATCCGGGGCCTCATTTAGCTTCTTCGGTTTGTCACCGTACTTGTGATTGAGCACCCGGGCAACTTCACCGACTTCCTCACTCAATCGGGCCAACTGGCTCAATGGCTGCCAATATGGCTTGGCGTAACCCTGCAGGATGTCATCAATCTGTTTCTGGTACTCGGTCAGGCTCATCGGCTATTTTTCGTCCGCCATAAACTGTTTAACGCTCTTCATAGTGTCCAGGAACTGTGATGGGAATATTATCGTGCTGTTCTTCTCGACGGCAATGTCACTCAGAACCTGCAAGTTGCGGAGCTGCAAGGCAATTGGGTGGGCCGCAATGATGTCAGCAGCGTCACCAAGCTTGGCAGCACTCAAGGCTTCACCCTCAGCGGCAATAATCTTAGCTCGCTTCTCACGCTCGGCTTCGGCTTGCTTAGCCATGGCGCGCTGCATACTGTCTGGCAATTGAATATCTTTGACTTCGACGGTGCTGACAAAGATGCCCCACTTTTCGGTGGCTTGTTCGAGAATTAGCTTAATTTTATCGTTGATGGCCGCGGTTTCGCTGAGCACTTCGTCAAGGGTGCTTTGACCGACGACGTTACGGACGCTGGTCTGAGCAATTTGATACGTAGCAGAAACGACGTTTTGAATCTCCACCACTGATTTGATCGGATCAGCGACTTGGTAATAGGCTACGGCTGAAACGTCCATCGAAACGTTATCTTTGGTAATAATCTTCTGCGATTCAATAGGCAACGTAACGATTTGCATGCTGACTTTACGCATCTGATCGATAATTGGGATGATTAGCCGCAAGCCTGGCTGTTTGATAACTGGCTGCACTTTGCCGAGGCGAAACACCACGCCACGCTCGTATTGATTAATAACTCGAACGCCGGTAGCGACGATGATGAAAATAATCACTGCTAAAATAATAAGCACTGCTGCCATGTTGTCTCCCCTGTTATATCCCCATTGTACGGCTAACCATTCAGCTGGCGCAAGCTGCAATTGAAATCCACCCTGGCCTCTGTTATACTCGTCCAAGTTACTAAGTGGTTACTACGGGGCATTGGCACAGTTGGCTAGCGCGCTTCCATGGCATGGAAGAGGTCATCGGTTCGAATCCGATATGCTCCACCACTTTGAACTTTAAGGACCGATTCGTCGGTCTTTTTTTGATACACGCGATTATACAGTGCACCTATGGATTATCCTACCTTTAATTAAGCGCGTGGGGCCTGCAGCTCGGTCAGGATATTACGTACCGCCATAGTAGTATGTATGACTGTTCCGAGGGCAAACCGTCCTACAAGCCGCTACGGGGGTCAGGAACCTTAACAGCTTGCTAAAAACAGCAAAACGCCCCAGGAGGTGGGCGTTTTGGTTTCGTGCGCGCCCACCCGGCGACGGGTGGAGCATTGCCAAATTGTTTTTTGGGTTTTTGTTTCACACGCCGACGTTGGCGCACGAACTACCATAAGCATAGCAATTTGCTGCCTAACGTCAATATGTTACAACCGAATATCGTTGTTTAATTCTTAGTTTGTTGCTCAGGGACGAAGGCAAACCGTGGTTGGGTCTTGCCCTCAAAGTCGATGTATTCGATGAACATAGTGTAGGGCCGGACCCACAGCTCCGGACCGTCGCGCTCGTACAACCGTTTGTAGAGCACCAACCACTCTTGAGTTTCGCTATGACATACTAGGTCGATCACCTCATAATCATTACCTTTGTAGTGACGGTAGGTACCGGGCTGTAGTGGTGGTTTAGGTGTGAATTCGTCGCTCACGTTGCTTTTTCCAGCAGATCGAGCAAATCTTGTTCGGTGATTTGTTTGGTACCGAGCTTAGCGGCCTTGGCAAGTTTGCTGGCACCAACATTAGTACCGACTATAAGGTAGGTAGTGTCTTTAGTCATGCTGCTTTGGAAGGTGCCGCCTAAATTGCGGATGCGCTCGGCGGCGATGTCACGGCCCATGGTTTCTAAGCCACCAGTGACGACAAAGTTTTGGCCATGCAATGGGCCAGCTGCTTTGGACTCGTACACTGGTTCAACACCAATGTCGGCAAATTTAGTTAGTAATGCTTGGTTGTCTTCGGCCGCGAACCACGCAATGATTGATTCAGCAACAACTTCACCAATGCCATTGATGGCCAGCACTTCATCGAGGGTGGCCTTATTCAAAGCATCTAGCGACGGAAACTTTTCGCTCAGGTCGATGGCCGTTTGGGTGCCAACATGCCTGATGCCCAGGCCATAAATGAAACGTGGCAGCTCTGGCCGAGTGGCGGCTTGCACTGCTTCGATTAGTTTTTGAGCCGAGGTGTCGGCAAAGCGATCCAGCTCCATCACCTGCTCTTTCGTCAGCGAGTAAATGTCAGCGATGTCTTTCACAAGACAAGCATCGACCAGAGCGACGACATTCTTTTCGCCAAGCGTATCAATGTCGAGGGCACCTTTGCTGGCGTAGTGCTCCAGAGCTTTTTTTAGTAGCAACGTACCACTGGCGCCTCTGATGCGGTACACAACGTCGCCTTCTGGGCGTTCAAAGGTCAGCTCTGGATACTGGCGGTGGAGTTCGCGCATCATATCAAAGGCTTTGGCGTCACTCGGACGAAGTTCCGGTAAAACTTTTAGGACCTGTGGGATGATATCACCAGCCTTAAAGATAACGACCGTGTCTCCGATCCGGATGTCTTTACGCTCGATTTCGTCGGCGTTATGGAGGCTGGCGTGCTGCACGGTCGACCCAGCGACGACGACGGGATTGAAAACTGCCACTGGCGTGGCAGCTCCAGTGCGACCGATGCTAATGACGATATCCTTAACGATGGTGGTGGCTTCTTCGGCAGCATATTTATAGGCGACGGCTGCCCGGGGTGCCTTGCCCACCACACCGAGGTCTTCGTACGATTTGCGATCGTTCAGCTTAACGACCAAACCGTCAGTATTAAATGGTAACTGGTGGCGCTTGACGTCCCAGGTGGTGGCAAACTGCATAATGTCTTCTAGCGTATTTTTGACGGTGGCGTTTTTGTTAGCTGCAACGCCGATCGCCCGCAGCGCCTGATAGGCAAAGCAATGGGTTGGTACATCAGCCGGATCTTCGCGGCGGAGGTCATAGGCCCGG
>JACMPA010000011.1 GCA_014377695.1 Candidatus Saccharimonadota bacterium | reverse complement strand
GGGAGGCTTGGGTGCTAACTAAACTTACAGTATAGGGCTCGAGCAGCACGCCTATCAGCAGTCCCATAAAAAAGCCAAGTGTTGAAAGAAGCTGACGCACGAAACCTAATTCGAACCCGCGGAACACCGATACGGACAGGATAATGATAATGATGAGATCGATATAATTCATTTGGATCTATTTTCGCACAGTTTGGCTGAAAGCTAGCCGACACTAGCTGAATGAACCACGCCAGATTCCCAGTAACAACATAAAGATTCCGACAGCTATACAATAGATACCAAACGGTCGTAGGCTGCGGTTCTGAAAATATTTGTCCAAATAACGCACGGTTATATAAGCAGTTATTCCAGCAACTAGCCCACCAACCAACGCCTGGCCCCGGATGGCTTCACCACTTTGGCCAATGACATGAGGTAGTCTATAGAGGCCAGCTGTCAAAATAATAGGCGTTGCCAGCAGAAATGAGAACCGGGCTGAATCTTGGTGATTCAAACCACTCCTTAGTCCAGCGATCATGGTAATGCCGGACCTCGAAATACCTGCAAACAGTGCACCAATTTGCGCCGTGCCGATTAAGACGGCCCGCCCAAAACCGATATGATCGGTAATCACGCGGCCAGTCAGACTGACTGAGACGGCATTATTTTTGTGCCCACTGGCTTTGCGCTGTCGTGGTCGCTGCTGTATCCTCACTTGCTCTACTTTGTCGCCATTAATAAGGATCAAACCGTTTACGATAATAAATACGATTGCGAAGAAAGGTTTAGCAAACTGACCTCGCAGGCTGTGTTCAAAAACTAATCCAACGAGCCCAGCTGGAATAGTAGCCGCAACTAACAGCCAGGCTAGCTTGGCATCGCTGTCGCCTTGGAGCGTATGGGTGGTCAAGCTGCGCGCGAAGCCACGAATAATTCTGACCCACTCAGCTCGATAAAAAATGATCAAGGCAATTGCGGTTGCGACGTGAAGTACAACCAGGAACGTCAGAAATCCCGAAGTATCAGACGATTCTTGGCGCAGCAAATTGTGCCAACCGAATAAATTAGCAATGAGTATAGAATGTCCAAGACTAGATATTGGGAATAACTCAGTTGCGCCTTGGACGAGCGCAATAATGATTGCTTGGAAATACGTGATCATACTCGACTACGGCGCTATATCCGGTCCGGTAGAGCCGCTAGCATAGGTTGTCATGCCGTCAGCATTGTCGCGCCAGGCTTGGATGATAGGTTCAGTGATGCGCCAGCTCGCCAGAACTTCGGCACTTGTCGCGAAGAGGGTGCGATCGCCTCTAACGGCATCAACGAGTACTCGTTCATACGCGTCGGGGTGAGGACTGCTCTCACCGAAAGTGTGTTGGTAACTAAAGTCCATAGCGGCGTCTTCTAACTCGTTATCAAAGCCAGGTTTTTTGATGCGTAGTTCCAAGTGAATTCCTTCGTTAGGCTGCAGACGGAACGTCAACGTATTCGTAACTTCTGAATCGATGTGAGGGTTCGTGAAGGTTACGGTGACTTCGGTTCGTTTTTCGGCCAGGCTTTTGCCGGTGGTAATTGTCAACGGTGTGCCCTGCCAGCGCTCACCACCGATGAACAGTTTGATGCTCGCAAAGGTCTCGGTCGTTGAATCAGGATTACCAACTTCATCTTTGTAGCTATCATACTGAGCGCGGACAGCCAGAGCTGGGTCGGCTGGTGTGATTGATTCGAGCAACGCCTGACGTGATTCATGAATACTCTGACTTGAACTATCGGCCGGCAGCTCCATGGTTGTGATGGCCGCCAGTTGTAAAAGGTGGCTTTGAATAAAGTCCCGCAGCGCGCCAACACCCTCATAGAAATTTTTGCGTCCAGCGATGCCGATTTTCTCGCGTGCCACAACTTCGATGGTTTTGATGTGAGCATCGTCCCAGATGCCGGCAAACACTGGGTTATGCTGACGGAAGGTCAAGATGTTTTGAACCGTTTCTTTTGCTAGGTAGTGATCAATGCGGAACACTTGCTCTTCTTTGAAGACTTTACTTGTTTCGGCAATGAGCGCTTCGGCACTGCTTAGATCGTAGCCAAATGGTTTTTCGACTAGCAACCGCGTCTTGGCCGTCCCGTGTTGACAGCTGCCATTAAGGCCACCAGCACCGATGTTATGTACAACGTCGGTAAACAGCTGCGGCGGGATAGATAGGTAATACAACCGGTTCAGACACATGCCCTGCTTTTCCTCGAGTTGGTTTAAATACTCCAGTAGCTTAGGGTAGCCGACAGGATCGGCTGGGTCGAACTGATGTAGCTCGGTATTTTCACGCATTTTTTTGAGACCGGCCGGGTCGCAGATGTTATCAACTTCGTTGATACACAGTTCCACCTGTCCAAATAGTTCATCGGTTGTCATGGACTGACGAGTTAGGCCTATAATCGTGGTGTGCTCATTCAATAAGTTATCTTTGAACAAGTGGTACAACGCCGGCAACAAATAGCGCTTGGACAAGTCGCCGGTTACGCCAAATATCACGATGATGGATGGTTCTAAGCTAGGTCGATCACTCATGGGCTTATTCTTTGTTGATGGCGTGGCCGCCAAACTTATTACGAATTGCGGCTAACATCTTGGTGGTGTAGCTAACGTTGCCGGCGCGTGATGCGGCTCGCATGTCGAGTGAGGCTTGCAAAACCGGCATCGGAATGTTGTGGGCTTGGGCTGTTTCTAGGGTCCAACGACCTTCACCGTTTTCGGCAACATAGCCATCGATACCAGCCAGTTCAGGATTTTCTTTGGTCGCGTCGCGGGCCAGCTCGTTGAGCCAAGAGGTTATGACGCTATGATGCTGCCAAACTTCACCAGCGGCTCCTAAATCCAGGTTTTTGAAGGGGCCCTCTTTGAGCACGTGGTAGCCTTCGGCCAGCGCCTCCATCATGCCGTATTCAATTGCGTTATGAGTCATCTTTACGAAGTGGCCCGATCCGGATTCACCGAAGTAGTGGTAAGCGCCCTCGGGAGCCGCTAATAGTTGTAAAGCAGGCTCAACAACACGAAAAGCAGCTTCATCATCGGCACCGGCCATCATACAGAAACCGTTTTGATACCCCCATACGCCACCACTCGTGCCGACGTCTACCAAGGACGAACCAGCGGCTGATACAACTTCGTTTAATTTTTTAGTCAAATTGAAGTTTGAGTTACCACCATCGATGATGATACTGCCTGTAGGGACCATTCGTAGCCATTCATCCACTTGTTGATCAACCGTCTCGGCGGGCAACATAATCCAAATAACCACTTGGTCATCACCAAATGCATCCAGGACATCTTGCTTTTCGTACGCCGCGACAGCACCAAATTCGGTGGCAGTATCAATTTTGTCTTTGCTACGGTTGTGGGCAATCAACGTATGATCGCTCTCAGCAAGTTTTTGGGCAATTTGCATTCCCATGCGGCCGAGGCCATGGATAGCTATTTTCATGATTTATCTCCTATTTGGTCATTATATACATATGCTTCCGGTAATTCTTTAAGTATCTGCGCTGGCTGGTCGGCAAGTGGTATTGCCTCGTCGCGCAACCGAGTGAGGGCCGGCAACCGATCGACACCAAAGGTCATGTAATATGCGGCGTCGATATGCCGCATCGCTTCAAAGGTCATAGTCATGCGGGTATAATGTGGAGCTTCGTATCCCACAATCCAGCCACCGGCAGTGGTAGCTGCTGAATGCGGTAGTATGCCAGCGATGTGTCCATCGGGCCCTATACCGGATTGAGCAATAACAACATCGGTATGTTCAACTGCCCGCTCAAGCGCTTGGGCATAGCGTTCTTTAGTTTCGGCCATCGAAAAGCCAGGCTGTAACATGTGTACGAATGTGGCGTTTTTGGGATGAAAGCCCGCATCAGCTAACTGTTTTGAGTTAGAATCGACATGATTGACCTCTCCATACCGTTCGTCGGTCAAAAAGATCGTTACGTTTTCCGTTAGGTCGTCTGGCAGATTGGCCATGATTGTAACACTAGCTATGATGCCCGAGCCACCACCGATTAACCATAATACCTTCTGGCCGGCAATAAGCTCAGCAGAAATGCGCTCAGTAACATCTTTGATACCACGTTCCCAGTCCGGTGTTTGAATAAACTGCATATGCCTCCATATTACACCGGGGCTGGCGCTTTTAGAAACCGTTTATGGTAGGGCTCAACAGGATTGGTCGACCCCCTCTTGCATTAATATACTTGTTATGCTATAATATTGACATTCCAGCAAGTGAAGCTTGCGGAAGGTTTTGTGGAAGTCTTAAGGAGTTATACCCTATGTACCGTGTATTACGACGCTTTGGAACTACAGAAGTAGCTCAAGCATTACGACCGATGTTTTTAGTCTGGAACGTTCTAGCTATTCTGATCTGTGCTTCATTATGCTTTGGTGGTCAGCAAGTAGCTGCGTATGCCCAACAAATCGCCGCTGCCGACACGTCGACGCCTGCCACGAGCCCTACAAAGACTAATGCTACCCAAGCAGTGGTGACTACTACTCCGAACCCTTCAACAGTCTCAACCGCTACAAAGGCCACTTCAACCCAGCCACTACAGACATGTGTGCCCGTCGAAACAGTGGAGCCAACGCCAATAGATCTGAGTACTGCCCCAGATGGCCTCAAGCAACAGATTGATGCACCAACGTTCTATCAGATATTTGGCATTACTCCGAGTGCCCTACGATCGCAAATTCGGCAGTGTGCTCCAAAAACAGGTAGTGAAGCCACCTTTACTGCCGAAACTAATTATCAATTGAACTGGCAATACCGCTATACCGAAGAAGCAAATGGCCAGTGCCGTGTAGTCTACGCCGCAGTTGGAATCCACATCATTCAGGCTCTGCCACAGTGGCAGCCAACAGCCAAAGCCCAGGATGGACTACCAAACCGTTGGACCTCATTTATGGATGCACTAAAAACACACGAGAATGGTCACAGCGCGCTGAACGTCCAATATGCTCAGAAACTATTTAATGACATCAAGCGTTTCCCACCCACTCCGTGTGCTCAAATTGCCCAATCGTTGCAGTATTTAGCCGACAGCGACGTTGCTGCTTTGGCTCAGGCCAATGATAATTATGATTCCAGTACTGACCACGGCGCAACCCAGGGTGCTGTCCTGCCTCAGTAGTCAGACTCTAGAGTACTATTCCCGGTAATTGTTAGATATGGTGTCACGATCACATAAAGGATAGATTATGCTCAATCAATCCAACTATCGTGATGCGTAGTTAGCGTTGAGTACCTGAGTAGCTACAGCCACTTTTTGCGATCGAAGAACCAGATGGTACCAGCGGTGATCAACCCAATCAAACTAAGCACAAAGACGAAGCCATACGGTGAATTTTCGAATGGTATGGTTACGTTCATGCCAAATAAACCACCAATGATAGTCGGGATAGTTAGGAAGATTGCGATCGAAGTTAAGCGTTTGAAAGTTGCGTTAAGGTTTGTAGTAGCAATGGCGTCATAGGCTGCTCGCATGTTACCAAGGGTCCTTAGGCGCCCCCGCAGTTGTTCGATCAACTCGCCGGTGCTGCGCTCAATATCCTCGATGATGTCGCGGTCTTGTTCATATAGCTTTAAGTATTTGCCTATCAATAATGAATTGAACAGCAATGCCTGCGGCTGTAGCGCCGATAAAAACTCGTTTAAGTCTTCCTCTAATTCAATAATCCCAATGAATTCCCGTTTGGTGAGGTCGCCGGAACGCATACGACCACGAAGTTGCAGGATGCGACGTGATACCTTGTTCAGCTGACGCTCATACGACACATTGATTTCGCCAAGGATCTGCAGCAAGGTCTTGGTCTTTTGAGTGGTGACGACATCAATAGTATCGTTAGTTAAGCGGTTTAGTATGTCATTGTCGCTCCGTTGGATAGTGATAAGGTGTTCGTCGGTTGAAACGATAAGTAGCGGCTCGGTGGCAATGTCTGGACTTTCTGGATAACAGTAACGGGTATAAATGTATACACGCTTATCTTCGACCTCTACACGCGGCGCTTCATATGGATCTAATGCATCGGTCAGGTTATCGCGGTCGAGCCCGTACATTTCGGTCAGTTGATCGAGCTCTTCAACCGATGGATTGGTTACGACAATCCAGGAACCGGTTTTTGGCGCATCGAGTAATTGCAAAGCTCGTTCGCGCGCCTTACTGTAATAGGCGGTAATCATACGTTTATTGTAGCCCAGCCATATCGAAACAGCCAGGAATCTGAGAGTAGTCACGAGATAGGTTTAAACAAGTATTTCGGAATGTCATGTTGTTACGTAAGGCTTATATTTAAAGTATTATCAATACATTATACCACTTATGTCAATAAATATGTATAACCTTCCTTTAATCTAAAGAGGTACCCCAGATGGGGTACCTCTAAAGTTGTGTATCCGGGGTGTTAGCCTTGGATGAAGGTCAAAGCGTTGCCGGTTTTACCAGCACGGCCTGCACGACCAACACGGTGGACATAGTCCTCGTAGCTGTTCGGCATACCAAAGTTGATAACGTGGGTAATGTCTTTGACATCGATACCACGAGCGGCAACATCGGTAGCAACCAAGATCTTGATCTTGTTAGCTTTGAATTTGTCGAGGGCGCGTTGGCGCTGACCTTGGCTCTTGCCGCCGTGAATCGCATCAACATCAAAACCGCGAGATAACAGATCATTACTGAGTCGCTCGACACCACGCTGCGTTTCGTCGAAGACAATAGCCTTCTCGACACCTTGGTTTAGGAGGATATCGTGGAGTTTCTCCATCTTCTCGTGGCTGCCACTGTAGCGAACGACATCCTGGTTGACGCTATCAGCAGTCTCACCGACCTTGAGGCTGATGGTGACTGGATCCTTAGCGAAGCTGTGGATTAGGTTCTTAACTCGAGTATCAAGTGTTGCTGAGAAGAAAAACGACTGGCGCTCAGCACTTAAACTGTTCAAGATTTCTTGGACATCATTAACGAAGCCCATGTCGAGCATACGGTCAACCTCATCGAGAACTACGATATTGAAGTGTGACAAATCGAGGGTACCTTGACGTTGATGATCCTTGATACGACCTGGTGTACCAATGACGATACGTGGTTTGTTTCGGAGATCACGCAGTTGTGGGCCCATAGCTGAACCACCGATTAGCAGTGCGCCGGTTAGGCCACTTCCCTTGGCAATTGAACGACATTCTTGCTCGATTTGCTGAGCCAACTCACGCGTTGGTGCCACGATTAGCGCACGGCTGTCAGCAAAGGTCATCAGTTGGTGTAGTGCTGGTAATGCAAAAGCAGCTGTTTTGCCGGTACCGGTGTTGGCGATCCCAATGACATCGTAGCCTTCTAAAGCGACTGGGATAGTCTGGTCCTGAATTGGGGTTGGAATCATGTAGCCTTTGGAAATAATGTTGTTTTTGATGACATCATTGATTTCGAACTCAGCAAAGGTGTGCATTGGAACGTACTCTTCGCCAACGGCTACAGGGACTGCAGCTTTTACGAAACGGCTTGGGTCGATGTATTGACCGCGGCGCTTGTTGCCGCCACCGCTTGGGCGACGATTACCACCACCACCGCCAAAGCTAGAGCCTGGACGTCGGTTGTTAGTGCTTGGCCCAGCGTGATACGCAGAGCGGTATTTGTTATAAGGCATAAAAATAAATCCTTTAGTTGGTTTCTGTGCTTGCGCACGTACTTGTAGTTAGTTAATAGGTAGCGATTGCTATAAATCCTAAAGTAAAACTACGTACAACTTCTGGATTTTGGGTTTGCGTCCTTGAATTTCTAGTCTCTCAACACGCGATAACAATACTATTATAGTAGCACGATTTCTGTATTAAGGCAATCATCTTTATTTAATACTGGTAAATGCTAGCTGTACAAATAGTAGTTTCCAATACGTTATTGAACTAAAGGCTTGATGTCCCCGATACATAGTGCGCAGTTCACTTTACGGCTCGTCCGCCAACTCCTAGGGCTGCTCAAGTCAATGCTTTGTGCGAGTTTTACTTACGTTTGCGCTTGTTTGGGTCGAGTTCTTTTTTGCGGAGGCGCAGGTTTTTTGGAGTAACTTCAAGTAGCTCGTCATTTTCTAGGAAGTCCAGGCATTGCTCGAGGCTAAAGATGACTGGCGGTGTTAATTGGACTACACCGTCCGATGAGCTGGTACGCATGTTAGTGAGCTGCTTTGGCTTACAAATGTTGATTTCCATATCTTCGGAGCGGGTATTTAGACCGATGATCTGGCCGGCGTAGACTTTCTCGGCTGGGCCGATGAACGTGGTGCCACGGGCTTCTGCGTTCTGCAATGAGTATGGCGTTGAGGTGCCAGTGCTAAAGCTGATGAGCACACCTGGGCGGAGCTGCTGTAAGGCTGAACCTTGTTCTTCGTAGCCAATTGTCAACGAGTTCATGACGATGGTGCCTTTGGTGTTGGTCAACAATACGTTACGCATGCCAAGGAGGGCACGGGTCGGCATGGTGTAAACCAATTTAGTAACGCCTTTAGGGCTAGCGAACTGCTCTTTAAGTATCGCGCGGCGTTGGCCTAGCTCCATCTGGACCGATCCAACGTGCTCGGCCGGAACTTCAATAATAACTTCTTCGATTGGCTCCATGGTTTTGCCGTCTTCGAGCTTGGTGACGACCTGCGGGCGGCCAACTTCGAATTCATAGCCTTCCCGGCGCATAGTTTCGATAAGGACGCCGAGGTGGAGTTCGCCGCGGCCAGCAACGGTAAAGCCGATACCATCTTCTTCGACCTTAAGTCCGACGTTTATTTCGAGTTCCTTTTGAAGGCGCTCAGCTATTTGGCGAGAGGTGTTGAATTCACCTTCCTGGCCCTTGAATGGAGCGGTGTTTGGCCCAAGATAAATACGCAGGGTTGGGGCTTCAACCTCGATAGTTGGAAGGGCTTCAGGGCTAACAGCGTCTGCGATAGTTTCGCCAATTTGGGCATCACCAACACCGGTAAGTTGTACGATATCACCGGCAACACCACCTGGTACTTCGAACTTGCTCACGCCGTGGCTCATAAATACCAGTTCTACTTTAGCTTTAGTTTGAGTGCCATCTTTTTTACAAAGGGTTACTGGGTCACCTGGGTTGACCTTACCACGGGTTATGCGGCCGATAGCGTACTTGCCTTTGTAGGTATCCCAAGCGAGTGAGGTGACGAGCATTTGGAACGGCTTGTCGAGTTCGACTTTTGGCGCTGGTATGTGCTCGATAATTGCATCAAAGATAACTTCTAGGTCGCTATCACCTTCGAAGTCGATTGGCGCTTCAATCCAAGCTTTACCAGCGCGACCAACGGCATAATAGACTGGATAGTGTAGCTGATCTTCGTGAACGGCAAGTTCGAGGAATAAATCAGCTAATTCGTCTTCAACTTCTTTGATACGAGCGGCCGGCTTGTCGATTTTGTTGATAATAACTATAGGCTTCAACTCGCCTTCTAAGGCTTTTTCGAGTACGAATTTAGTCTGTGGCATTGGACCTTCTTGGGCGTCGACGATGAGAATACAGCCGTCAGCCATGTTGAGCGTGCGCTCAACTTCGCCAGAGAAATCGGCGTGACCAGGTGTATCAATGATGTTGATGCGGTAATCGCCGTGCTGCACTGCGGTCACTTTGGCTGTAATGGTGATGCCACGCTCTTTTTCTTGGTCACCACTGTCCATGATCAGTTCTTGGCCCATTTCAGCCTGATTGTCGCGGAAAGTTTGGGACTGCTTGAGGAGGCCATCAACTAATGTCGTCTTGCCGTGGTCAACGTGGGCGATAATCGCGATATTACGAATTTTAGTTGGGTCTTGGAGTGCAGCCATGGTTTTTGGTCCTTTGCTCGTGGCGAGCTTACGCTAATTAATGCAGCAACCAGGGTCGAGTGCCTGGCATGACTGTTTCTTGAACTAAACTGTGGTCGAACAGAGAGCTCTATTAACCACTACTATAACAGATGTGATGTAAAAATGAAACACCGCTCAGCATTTGCTGCCGAGCGGTGTTTCGGGGTAATTACGGGCGCAGGCTATTGCCCGCGGCCGTGTCCTCGGTACTGATTTGTGGAATTGGTTTTAGTGGCGGGTACCTGTGGTGAAATGTTGTGCTCGTGTAAGCTAGCATTGTCCGGCTTTAGTGGTTGGAAGCGTTGGGTACGGCTGGGTCCAGTCGACTTAATTGACTGAGCGGGTTCAGTTGATTCACTACGTTTTGGCATGGATGACTCCTTTGCTTATTGTTTGTCTATCATGACAGAGTTCAAACACGAACACAGTGAGTATTTACACTGCACAAAAAAAACAGGGACCGAAGTCCCTGTTTAAAGATACTAGTCCGTTAGGATTAGTAAGAGTTGCCGCCGCCGTAGCCGCCACCGCCGCCGCCGCGGTTTTCGCGTGGAGCCTGAGGACGAGCCTCAGATAGGGCTACTGGACGACCAACGAGGTCTTTGCCGTTGAGGCTTTCGACTGCAGCCTTAGCTTCGTCGTCAGAGCTCATTTCAACAAAACCAAAGCCCTTAGAGCGGTTGGTTTCGCGGTCCATGATTACTTTAGCCGAAACGACGGTACCAGCTTCAGCAAAGAATGCTGACAGATCATCGTCGGTTGCTGTGTAGGCTAATGAGCCTACAAAAATTTTAGTTGCCATTGGTACTTACCTCTTTCTTGGCCGCTTGCGCGCCTGGTTTCTTCTGATATGAGGTAAGGTTGGCTTCCACCGGACACTTAGCTGCTCCTCGCACGAACACTTGCTTATTAATTCCCTAGACGGCTTATCTTTTCAGATAAGCTTCTTAGCAGCTTCTCTAGTAGCTAGTATTGTTACATAATAAGAGGTGGCACGCAAGGATATTATTACAACGGCCAGCCGCTAGTGTAGTGGGTGGCTGTTATTACACATATATAAGCGTTTAGGGCGTCATTATTTATTGAGTTTATTCATTGAATAATTCATTGATAGTAGCTTGGTTATGCCTGCTGAGCGACTGGCTTCTACCTGTTAAGCCGTAGTCAGCCAGCAATTTATAAAATTGCTCGAGACGTTGCTGATCATCGGATTGTTTGCTCATCGTGTGCTTAGCCTCCTTGTTAACTTTTGGTCGAATAGTTCATTTCGGTGAGCATCATCCATATTGGCTGGTGCTCACCACAGTTACAGCATAGAGGTTAAAGCCTACTACAACTATGAGATAGCTCACCAGGAATGAGTTAAGAAACTAACGTTGCGTATATCACAGTGTTCTGAGTGTAGTGCCCCGTAGTGGAATCGAACGTGCCACCGCAGGTTATTACGCGCAATTCAGAATCTTTTGTATTGCCGTACACTGTTTCGGTGGGAAATGTGGCTTGATCGTATTGAGCAAGCTGCGTGACTTTGAAGTGCGCTGTAGTATCATCAGCCCGTACGACGTTTATGGTGTCGCCGGCTACAACGTAGCGCAATCGCCAGAATATGGATGTTGACTCATAATTATCGACGTGTCCGACGATTACAGCCGGACCCAGCTCCCCAGGTGTTGGGCTGAACTTATACCAACCAGCTACGGCATCTAAGGCCGGTGGCAATTCTATGGTTGCGTCGTCGTTTAAACCGACGGCTACTAAATCAGTATCGATGTTTTGGCTGGTAATCTCGATATGTACTGGGACTGACTTCGGTAACACGCGTGGCTTGGCAGCTACAGGCTGCACTACTGCGAAGCGGTTAGCGGGTTGGAGGTTCGTAGGTTTGGCTAAGGCGGCGGCGCTAAACGTGACGCCGCATAATCCCGTTATAATAAGTAGCCCAGCTAGGGCTGTCCGTTGACGGCGGTTAAAGCGTAGCCCAAAATCTGCGCCACGGCTAGTACGGCGTTTAATCGACTTGTGATCAATGCTGATCTGACGGAGGCGTCCAAGCCTGACATTTAATAGTAGTGGCTGTGACTTCCCTGCCGTATATTGCTTTTTGGCAAGCCGAAACCGCCGTACCGTGATGTTTACACGGTGACGGCGGTTAATAGTCACACTATAGCGCTTAGCTCGCCATGTATTCATGCATTCAACTTAGATTGAAGAATGTTTGATTACTTAGTTTCCGAGGACGCGCTTGCGGATGGCTAGGCCAAAACCTAGGAGACCAGCTGATGCGAGTATGCCAGTGGTGGCGGCAACTTTGTTACTTGCGACGCCAGCGCCTTCGCCGGCAGCAACTGCACCAGTAGGTTTAACGGCAACTTGCTCGCTTAAGACCTGAGGGGTAGTTGGTGCTACGGGCGTAGCAGCAGGAGTGGTTGGTGTAGTCGTGGCAACGGCTACAGGTGTACAGCTTACACCTACTGCAACTACGACAGTGTTGTTGTTGTTTGCATCACCGGTAGTTGCGTCACCACCCGTAGTGTTGTCAAGCGTGAAGGCACCGCCTGAGGTTGCAGTTTGATTGTTTTCATTAGCCACAACAACGTTGTTGACACATGATACTGAGTTATCGTTCTCATCAGTACACGTAATATTATTAGCACTACCACTGCCTGTGTTAGAGATCGTGCCATTACATGTCGTAGCTGCAGATGCGACACCAGAACTCATACCAACCATAACGGTTGTAACTGCAATTGCTTTTAGAATGTTCTTCATTATCATATACCCCTATACATTACGAACTAATGCAATTAATTGTATACAGCTAAACAAAAATGACAATGGGTAAATTATATTACATTTAGCATAAGCTCTTTATCCGAATAACAATTATCTGAGTAAATTAGCCGCATAAACAGCCCAGGCGGCTCAATTAGAGGTACACTGACTAGTAATGAAACAGATTAGCATCATCTTGGTTAGCATACTTCTCCTTGTAATGTCGGGCCTGTATGTTCGGCAGGTTGTTCGCGATACTGTCGAAACTCGAGTAGCAAACCAACAGTATGTCGTCGTGTTAGGTGATTCAGTTGCGTCAGGCGCTGGTTTAAAGGATGGCCGGCAAGCACCTGGCTGCGATGTCTCGGATCAGGCCTTTCCGTTTGTGCTTGGGAAGCTTCTGGGCAAACCAGTTGAACAATTTGCCTGCAGTGGTGCCACCGTCGCGGCTACGCAGACTAAAGTCACTGGTACTGTTGTAGAACAACTGGAGGCAGCCCGAGAATACATACCAGGAAGTTTGGTTGTAGTTAATGCCGGTGCAAACGACACGGGTTGGCTACAGTTGATTGTGAGCTGTACTACCGAAAACTGTGCTACGGACAAAAATCGTACGACGCTTGAATCCGAATTAGCGCCGCTTAAACAAAACCTCGCAGCACTACTTACGGAGATTCAACAAATGAAGCCGCAGAGCGTAGTAGTGAATACGTACTACGACTTACTCAATCCTGGTGATACTTGTTTTGAACGCCTTGGTGTCAGTGCCGAAGAGGCAACCTTTATTCACGAAGAAGCGGCAAAACTTAATGGCACTATCGCCGCGGCAGCTCGGCAGTCTAATACAAATTTGGTACAAATAGACTTTAGCGGTCATCTACTGTGTGATGCTGTGCCATGGATTCAAAACGCTACTAGCAAAGCACCGCTACACCCTACGTCTGCTGGACAGCAGCAGATTGCTGCGCAAGATGCCCAGGCTTTGAAAGAGCTAACTCCCGGACAGTAATTTGACAGTATCTTACGGCTGATCTTGGTCAGATTCTGCGCTCGGTAATACCCCAATTATAATGATCATTGGGGTAAAAATAAGGGCTAGAAATGCGTACAGCATACCGTATTTACCGAGGTCTCTGCCGCGTTTGAACACCAGTGAGACCACCCGGAGGTTTGTATATAAAAACCCCATGATGAACAGTAATGCGCCGACTGTGCTAATAATACCGTCGGTAGTATTCTTGTCGGGCTGCAAAACGTTTACTATTCCAATGATCGCAAGCGTAAGAACCAGATCGGCACAGACCCAGAATACTAAACCAGACCAGTACTCCCGACGATTTATTTTGCCACTAAACGTAGGTATCATTTGCTGAGTATACCATTGGCCACCGAGTAATTTGTGTCTGAAGGACGAATCAGACACTTTCGACCATGGCGATAAGATCGGTGGGTGTCATACTCGATTTTAGGATAAAGCGCTTCGCACCCAATTCAAGCACCTCAGCTTCGACTGCACTGTCGGATAAGTTGCTGTATACGATAATTTTGGTGCTTTTTGGGAAGTCAGGGTCAATGGTGTTCATGAACTGCTGCCCGTCCATCACAGGCATTAGCATATCGAGTAAAATGACGTCTGGCTGAGTAGTAGCTAGTATATCCAGCGCTTCACGACCGTTATCGGCAATTGTTACAGTGTAACCTTCAGTCTCCAGTACTAGTTTATAGACGTCCTGGAGCATAATCTCGTCTTCGACAATCATGATGCTTTTTGGGTTAGTCCTCACGAGGTAAGCATACTATAAAAGTGCTACCTTTTCCAATTTTGGATAACACTTCTATGGTGCCGCCATGGAGCTTGGTGATCTGTTCAACCCAGTACAGCCCGAGTCCAGTACCACTTACGGTGTCTGATAACTCGTTGTCGACCCGGGTAAATTTCTGGAAGATGTGTTTGATATATGCTTGGTCGATACCAACGCCTTCGTCGGAGATGCTTATAGCTATAGCGTGTCCTTTACGGCTCAATTGTATAGTAATCGTGGTATTTGCTGGGCTATATTTGCTGGCGTTTTCTATTAAGTTCACGAGGATGAGGTTAAGCTCCGTCACGTCAACGTACACAGTGTCATCACCTGCATTGTTATCAACCACGACTTGCTGCATGCGAGTAGCCGTCAAGTCGGCTAATTCATTAACCGCTTGGCTGACGAGTTTTGAGGCGGTAATGGTTTGCTTTTTAAGTATGAATCGATTTGAATCAATTTGAGCTGTTTTGAGCAAGTCATTGATTATTTTTAGTTGGCGCTCGTTACTATTATTGGCCTTTTCGATGTACAACAGTTGTTCGTCACTAAGTTCCCCGCCATATCCGGTTTGCAAAAGACTCAGGTACTGCTTTACGACCGTTGCTGGCGTCCGAAGCTGGTGGGAAGCCATGCCAATGAACTCATCTTTGGCGGCGTTCAGCGCTTTTAGTTCTTTATTTTCAGAAATGTCGAGCATAAACGCCATGAACGTATCATCACTGCCAGGAAGCATGGCCGCGCCGACGAGCATCGGAATTGTAGTGCCGTCTTTGGTTACGTACTCTTTTTCTATTGGCTGAACTTCTCGAGCTAGCCGCAAAGTGTCATAAATCTTGTTTGTAACACCTCTTGATTTCGTTGAAGTGACATTGAGTGAAGTTATTCCTTTTCGTAAGTCTTGCTGAGAGTATCCAAAGGTTTTTAAGAATGTTTTGTTAGCTTGCAGGACTTTGCCATTTAAATCAGCCATAGCGACGCTAAGTATGGTTGACTCGAATAATGCATCGAACATAGTTTTGGACTGCTTAAGCTCTGACTCTACTTCTTTACGCTCGGTTATGTCGACGTTAACCCCTAAAAAGTAGGTGTTGCCACTGACTGTGTCGAGTTGTGATTTGCCACGAGCGATCATCCAGCGCGTGTCGTTGTGTTTATTGATAGCCCGGTACTCTTCCTCGTAAGGGGCGCCATGCTTGATGCTTTTTTGGATTGCATTGAGCACTCGCTTTTGATCATCGGGATGAATTGAATCCGTAAAAATTTTTAACGGCAGGCCTTTGGCTGCTGCTTCTGGCGTTACGCCAAAGCTTCTAGCGAGGTTGGCGTCACCAACCACGACATCGCTTGCAATGTCCCAAGACCACGTACTGACTAGCCCAATTTCTAAGGCAGACTCAAGTTGGCTGCTAGTTTGCTCCAGTTTCTGTTCAGTGAGCCTTAATTCTGTAATATCCTCAGTAGACTGGCAAATAATTGATAGTGACCCGGCTTCATCAAACACTGGATAATGCGACACACGCCACCACCTTTCGACGAATTCACCGTCTTCATTTTGTACGTCGTATTTATAAAGTGGCATGATGTCGGGCTTGCCCGTAGCGATCACCCTGCGAAACGACTCAACAAGATCACTTTCGCCAGTTAGGCGATACTTTTCGGTGGTATCTGGGAATACTTCAAAAACCGGCTTTCCGACGGTGTCTGCTGGGTTAGAAAATGCGATTGCACCGTGGGCGTCATTCTCTTCCACAATCGTAAACAACGGGTCGTCCGTCGCAAATGCAATATAAGGATGAGGTAAGGCCCTGAATAGCCGTCCATACTCCAGAACCAGTTTGGAATCACTCATATTTCCACTGCCCGTATCTTTTAATTAGGTAGATTCAGCTTACCATATGCGTTAGGTCGCAATGTCGAAAAATATACACCTAGGTCACACAACAGATTGCATTCAATAGAAGCGTGGTCCTGCGTTATTGTGAGTCTGCAGCAATCCGCTGTGAGCCTGACGCTGTAGGTTGTCACTAAATACAATTACTCGGTTCATATAGAAATAGTGGCACGGTATGAACCGCCAGATATTAATTATTTTGACTTGGGAATAATCTGTTCAATGTAGTCACCGTGAGCTTCAATGCGGCGGTTACCATAGTCGGCATACTGCAAGTGCGTTGGTGTGAGTTGCAGGGGCATGTAATTGCCTTCATGCACTTTATCGACTGGTGGAGCCCAATGGTAGTCGCCATCAGGGCGCATGGCAGCAAATTTATCAAAGAAAATATCCATATATTTATTAATTGGCATTCGGGAGACTGGGCCTGAAAGTTGTACAGTTGTTTGGGTTTCGCCGTCCGCAACCGTTAAGGCGGCAAATGGCTGAGCCTCGATATTTTTGTATTTAAACGATCCAGTTCTGGTAACAAAATATATGTTTAGATCGTCGTCGGTAACAAAATATACAGCAGCTCCCCACGCAGTGCCGGCTTCACCCGCCGTAGACAGTACGCCCATTTGATGTTTTTTCAAAAAATCTTGAACTCTTTTGTGTTCTGCAGTAGCGGTAGTCATAGATGTATAGTACTCCTGTTATTTACTTTGAGCTAAGTTGCTTTCAATCGCCCTGACGAATGTCTCGGCACAACGCTTATTAAATGTCCGGATATGAATATCCCCGAGACGGGTCTGTAGAGTCACTGTTCCCATTATAGCCACCCAGCTGAAGTCAACGCCACTAATTGCTCTGTAGCCGAATTCATCATGTTTGAGGAATAAAGGTTTTTTGTTAATGAGTAGAACTCGTTGATCGGTCGCGACAAGTACGCCACGACTAATTGCAGCATTCCGTTGCTGCTTATAACGGCCATACACTACACCTAGCAACCGTTCGTCCGGCAGCAAGTAGTTTTCGATAACCTTAGTTTCGGGCAGTAATTCATTGTACTTGACCGCCCCTGCTGCCCTCAGTGCTGCTATAAAGTTTGTGTTGAGCTCTGTGGTCATAGGTTAAGCATAACAGAGATGCAAAACATACCTGTGCTACTCCAAACTGTACGCTGTAGACTGGTATAACCTTATTCTTTTGGTGTTCCTTGTTTTTGGCAGGCCTTGGAACAATAGATAATCGATGGCCATAGCCCACGTGACTGCCATTTTTTGCGGTTAGAGAACGGGCGTTCGCAGGCGGGGCATATTTTGGTATCACTATCGGCAAATAGGTACGCATCGTTATGATAGCGCACCGCTTTGTGTCGAGCGATTCTACCGGTAACCTTACGAGCAGTTTTTTGCTGAGATTTAGACATGCCTCTAGTATACAGCGGTCGGTACAATGTGTAGTTTACAGCCCGGCCTATAAATTTTTATAAATCGATATGAGCCCGTGCAAACTCGATACTACCATGTACCTTTTTACCCCGATTAAATATATCGTTTGGATCGAATATAGTCTTAACTGTTTCGAAAAGGTTAATCATTTCGGTGCCGTATTGTTGGGCCAGATAGGGGGTGCGTATTAGGCCGTCATTATGATCAACGCTAATGGACCCGCGGAACGCCAACACTAAGTCGTTCACCCGACCTTCCAACTCAATAATATCGTTGAGGCTATCGGGTTCCCGGTTGATCAAAGGTATGAGGCGGATGCTACCTTGGCCGATATGACCGGCGTAGGTATACGTCATGTCGTAATCTTCAAGGATTGCTTCCAAGGCTGATACAAATGCCCCGTAATGCTCGAGGGGAACAATAGTGTCTTCTATGAACGGCATGGCCTTTTTGGTGTCGGAATTCATGTCTTTAAGCATTTTGTAACTGTAGCGTCTAATTGCCTGATAGCTACTTGTTTCTTCGGGGGTGTTTACCCAATATACAGAAGCGTGCAGGCTTTGCTCGATGACGTTTTTGGCTTGCCCGGCCAAAATCTCGGCTTGTTCCTTTGTGTCTCCTTCAAATATGCCATACACGAGCATGTGTTTGCCATTAGCAAAATGAGCGTTTTGGGCGTCGGCAGGATATTGCTCCTGAGCTAATTCATACGTGTGATGATCGAATGTCTCGCATATACTTGCACCGTGGTGCACGATAGTCCGTACAATATCGGTTAATTGCGAAATACTATCAATGGCACATACAATCATTTGCTGGTGCGGTGCTGCATCGACTAGCTTGAGTGTTGCTTCGGTTACAATGCCCAATGTACCTTGCGAGCCGATAAATAATCTCCCGAGATTGAACATGTGCTCTTGGGCATCCCATAGTTCCCATAAGGCGTAGCCTGCAGCATTTTTAGGCACACGCGGGTGATGTGTTTTAATAAATTGGCGGTTTCGTTCCAGTAAAGATGTTATTTGCCGGTATATATCACCCTCAAAAGTCATGAGTTCTAGTTTTTTCTTGAGCTGGGCACGGGTCAGTGGCTCAAATTCATACTCATTGCCATCAGCGAGCATTACCTTCAAACTGACTACATTATTGCTCGTCGGTCCATGTACCAACGACATCTCGCCCGAGGCATTGTTTCCGATCATACCGCCGATGCCGCACAGGTCTTTCGACGATGTATATGGTGCAAACAATAACCCCTCTGCACTGGCGACTTTTTCGACTTCTCGGTGCATCACGCCAGCTTGTACAACGATAGTTTTATGTAGGGTGTCGATAGTTCCAATTCGATCAAAGTGGGTTGAAATGTCCAGCACATAGCCCTCAGTCAGGGAACCACCGGACATACAGGTGCCACCGTTTCGGGCAGCCAGGGTTACCGAGCCACCGTGGCGATTCGTAGTATTGGCATATTTGATGATGGTCGATAGATCTTCGACACCGTCTGGGATTATTACGGCCAACGGATACACTTTAAATATGCTGGCGTCTTTGGAGTAGGCCTCTCGAGCAGCAGCCGAGCTGTGTATTTCGCCTTTGATCGCATCATTGAACATACGTCTATTGTATTTCAAGCACTAGCATTATACTAGGTGCATGAGCCGCAAACATAAACATATCATTGTCGGTGGTGGCTTCGGCGGTTTACGGGTGGCCCGCTTATTGGCCAATCGCGATGATGTAGACGTCATCATCGTAAATCCACAGGCAAACTTCGAATATCACGGTTCATTGTACAGAAGTGCCAATGGCACCTCACCACTCGAAACAGTAATACCCTACCGCGAGATATTCGCTGACACAAATATCGAGTATCGCCAAGATTTTATGATCGACATTGATTTGAAAGCAAAGCGAATCAAGCTACTCAGCGGTAATTCGTTAGACTACGACACGGTTACGCTCGCCCTAGGATATGAGCCAGAGTACTTTGGTATACCCGGTATGCGCGAATTCTCAAAAACGCTATATTCCCTAGCAGACGCGCTTGAATTACGTCGATCACTTAAATATTTGGCCGAGATAAGTTTTCATAAATCAACTCCGGCCAGGGTTATTGTGGCTGGTGGCGGACCGACGGGTATTGAGGTAGCCGCTGCAATTCCTTACTTCTTTGAACTGATAACTGGCGATAGACGGGTTGAAGTGACCGTAATCGAAGCTCAACAACGCATCCTGGGCGCCTTAACTGAAGAGTTTTCGCGTACTGTTGAGAAGTCTCTCGGCAGTGCTATTAGTATTCGTTGTGGCCAAAAAGTTATTCGAGCCACCAAGCAAATGCTGCACATTGCTGATGGTCCCTCAATGCCGTTCGATATAGTGGTCTGGACGGCGGGCAGTAGCGCGAATAGCTATTTCAGGCAACGCCCGGATTTGTTTGAAGTAGATCGTAAAGGCCGAGCCATTGTAGATCAACACCTGCAGCCTACCGATAAAGCCGCGTACGTAATTGGTGACTCGGCGGCCGTTCAATACAGCGGTACGGCTCACGCTGCGATCGAAATGGGCGGCTACGTTGCCCACAAAATTAGCAATGACCTTGCAGGCAAAGAATCAAGTGTTTTTGAGCCAACGGAGCCTGCATATGCGGTACCAACGGACCACGTATCGGCGGTTGCCATGGATGGCCCCAAGTTGCTCGCAGGTGGCCAGGGTTGGGAGTTACGACGCAAGCTGGACTTAGAAGCTTTAACATTAATCATGCCTGAAGCTGCAGCACGATCTCATTGGCTGAGCGGTGAAAGTCTCGCAAATATGTTTAGTCCTACTGTTAAACGCATATGAAATCAACAAAAGTTGTACTCACAGCCAGTGTGGCGGCGCACGCTGGTAATATACACGTTTTTGAATACCTGATTGACTAAGCGCACCAATCTGAATGGATGGTCGGCACAAATGTTAGGGCAACTACCCTGCAAGGTCGGGCAGTTGACCGTACATTGTCTGCGTTTACGGGGTTCGGTCGAATCG
>JACMPA010000010.1 GCA_014377695.1 Candidatus Saccharimonadota bacterium | reverse complement strand
CCAAAAATAAACACCACGGTACTAATGTCAGGCGTCGATCATTTTGATGATAGTCAGCCGATCAACCCGTTCATGACGCAAGTAGTGCCAATTGACCGCGGCGACGCCCGGCATGAGCACAAGAGAATACGTGAGGCCCTCGAATCCGCCGGCGTGACAGTCATTAAGGTCGATCCACCAGAAAACTGCCAAGACGGCGTATACACTGCCAATTGGGCATTGGTGCGGGGCGATAAGGCTATACTGGCCTCCCTACCGAACGCTAGGAAGGCCGAAGAGTCGTATGCCGAACAAATGCTGATTGATCAAGGTAAAACCGTTATACGCGTTCCAGAGGGACTCAGAGCGAGTGGCCAAGGCGACGCCCTACCCTGTGGTAATCTGCTGTTCTGTGGCAGTACTTATCGTGCCGACATTGAGGCACAAGCGTTTATAGCCGAACAACTCGGGTACGAGCGGATTCAGCTGCAGACAATCCCACTGCTCGATGAACATGGCAATAGCGTCACTAACCTGTTTTCGGGTTGGCCGGACAGCTTTTATTACGATATTGATTTAGCGCTTTCGATCATTCGACCACCCGTGGGCGACCGAAAAGGTTTGATAGCTTGGTGCCCAGCCGCGTTCACGACTCAGAGTCGGGAATTTTTACACGCATTTGACGGCGTCGATAAGATTGAAGTGTCGGAAGCTGAAGCCCGTGAAGGTTTTGCGTGTAACTTAGTTTCTACCGGCGAAACAGTGATTATGAATAGCGGTGGCAGGCAGTTGTCCAAGGACTTAGAAGCTTGGGGACTGCAGACCATCCTGCTGGACAACCCTGAGCTGGGTAAAGGCGGCGGGAGCATCCGTTGTACTACCCTCACCCTTAATAACTCGTAGTAAACCCTCCAAACTAACGGGCCGTGAGACGAAGTCTTCGGGGCTAGAGCCTTCTTTGGCTTGCGCCATCGCTCGGTGGAAGTTTGTTCGCTCGGCGTCGTCATAACACGTACTCATTGCATCGAGCAATGCGAAGACCCCATCACGAGGGTCCCGATCGACTGGTGTTTTACGGCCGTAGCCCTTGTCAAAATCATTCATAATTTTGATTATTATACTACTTTATTGTGCAAAAAGCGAGCACATGCTCATTTGCGTGCAGTATACGCGAGCTTAACGGCTGCGTGGGCAGTAGCGATTTCGTCCCAATCATCAGTTATAACTCGGTCCGGATTGTTGTCGTCCTGTTTTAGGTGGCGCAACTCGGCGGCTTTAGGCCCGTTACGGAGAATTGTTCGTTCGGGACCTTTTCCAAGCAGAATAACTGTATCGCCCGCTGTCCGAGCCCGTTTGAGGGCAAATGTAATGGCTTCAGTGCGGTCATGGATCAGAAAAAGGTTTTGCTTGCGAATTTTGCCAGACTTCTCGGCCCCTGAGGCAATCTGTTCCATAATTTCCTGGCCGTCGGCATCACGATCGTCCTCTTCCGTTATAACCACTTCGTCACAGTACTTTCCGGCTAGCTCGCCTTGCACGGCCCGCTTTGATTCATCACGCCGACCGGCCGACCCAAACATACATATGAGTTTGCCTTTGATGACTGGCCGGAGGTCCTTGAATACCTTCTCGAAACTGTCTGGCGTATGGGCATAGTCCACAATTACGCTATAGTTTTGCCCTTCGTCGATGGTCGTCATACGCCCGCCGACGCCTTTGAGCGCCGCGATTCCCTTTTCGACTTCTTCGCGGGTCAGGCCAATTGCTCCACCTACTGCCACAGCAGCTAATGAATTAGACACATTGAAGCTGCCAGGGAGATTACAGACGATGGTGTATTCATCATCGCCAGCCTTGGCGGTATAGGTACTACCCTCCGAAGTCAGTTTCACGTTTGTAGCCTGCAAATCACCTGTTTCATTCCCGTACATAATCGGATTTGTGATGTCCGAAGCGAATAACTGGGCGCTCGGATCTTCGATGTTGATGATGCCGACCTGCATGCCATCGGAGTTTTTGTTGGCTAGTTTGAATAGCTTACGTTTGGCGTCGCGGTAGCGCTCAAACGTTTTGTGATAATCCAAGTGCTCGTGGGTGACGTTGGTCATGACCGCCATTGTAAATGGCACACCCCAAGCCCGGTTCTGAGCCAGCGCCTGACTAGTAATCTCCATAACCAAATAATCAATCTTGGCTGCCTTTAACTTCTTGAGACGGGTCATCAATTGCCGGATTGGCACGTTGGTATAGTGCTCTTGCTGATACTCAATATCGTCACCAATACCCCACGCGACGGTCGTCATCAGCGCCGTATTGTAGCCAGCATTCTGTAGCATCCGATGAATCATAAAGGCCGTAGTTGTTTTGCCGTTCGTCCCAGTTACTCCAATGACCTTCATCCCCTTGCCGGGAAAGCCATTCAGGGCAGTCACGATCATCGATTCTAGTAGATGACCCGTTGGCTCTACCCGGTAAAACAATCCCATCGGGATAAACTTCTTAACGACACTTTTAGCACTCATTACATCCAGTATACCCTAGTGATATACGAAGAAGCCTTCGTTCTCCGCCGTAATGGCTTTGCCAACTGGGTCAGAAGTATTTACTCCTCTTCTGCGTCTGCTGCAGGCAATCCGAGCGCTACGATTGTCGTCTTGAGGTCAGCTTTAACGGCTGCGGTTTCGTGATCGACAATGCTGTCATATTGTTTAACAGTAGTTTTGAGCCAATTCTCTGTCAAATCGTCGTCACCCAGATCATGAATTTGTTCGAACTCATGCATCTGTGCATCACTAAGCTCATCCTCGAATTTCATAGCCAGCCGCAAATTTAGCATCTCGTAGTATTGCCCTAGCAAATCCATCTGGACGGTTTCATCAAAATTCTCAATGCCAAACTCTGTGGCTAACTTCTTGTCTTCACTATCCATGTAATTATTCCTATTTGTTTTAGTATAGTTCAAATGTGGGCTAAGCAGCTTCTTTTTCAAGCTGAGTACGGAGGACCCGCTCCATAGCGATGCTACCCCAATGAGCGTTTAGGTCAGGCCGAGCCAAACGGACGTCGCCGCCTTCAAAGTAGGTATCCCCGGTACCGCGCAGGTTAATGAGCTTTGTGCCAGCATTGGTATTTTTCATAGCTGCCATATGCTTCCATACGTGCGCGGCCTTTTCCATAGTAATGCCCTTATAGTTGTGGGCAGCTGCATACTCCTTAATCTCTTGGATTTCACCGCTTCCAGTTTGTACTTCGAAATCTTGGCCCAGCTTCCCGTGGCCCCCGGTAAATATGTTTGGATCGTTAATTTTAGGTCCAATTAGTTCGTCGAGGCCAGAGACACCTTCGCTACTTGTGCCTTCGTGTATAGGGGCACTTTTATTAGTACTTATAGTATCGGGATTATCATCATTGAATGGATTCATATCAAAACCACCATTGAAGGGGTTCAGATCTATACCCCCAAGGTGTGGCATGTTAAATCGAGGGAGATGCATATCAACATCTTCGAAGATACCAACCACTTCTGCTACTGCAGCACCGAGAACACCGCCAACGGCTACGGCGCCCACGCTCAGAACGGTACGCTTGCGATTGCGGTTAACCTCGGTCTTAGTTTGGTCATTGATTAAGCGAGTCATCTCGACATAGTTTGGTCTTCCACTCTCAAACTTGCCATTGCCTAACGTATTAAGCAGTTCGTCTCGCCGGAATGAGGCGTGCATATCGTTGGCGTCTTCACTTTTTTTGCGGATGTGTGTCGACATGTATGCCTTGGTGATGCGACCGACAAGGACGCCGCCGCCGACTCCCGCCAGTGCGCCGGCAGTCAGAGGTGCTGCGATAAGTCCTATGCCGATGCCAGCCATAGCACCGATGCCAGCCATAGCACCGGCTTTTTTAAGGCCGCCCTTACTGAATGTTTTGCCATCAACGTTGACCCGGCCAAACCATTCGTAGAACTTGTTTAGTGGGCCGCGTTTAGTGGCTTCAACTTCGGTCCAGGAGCTAACTTGGCCTTGCGTAGTCGCACTAGTCTTTGTAACTCTCTCGTAATTGCCAGTGGCCTCTAAGCGAAACTCGTGCAAGCGCTTGGCCAGCACTCGTTGTTCGGCAAACGCTGCGCAAGTAGTTACCAGTTTGATAGTTAATTCGTCTAGGCCAAGTTCGTTAGTTAAGTACTCGACTTCGTTAGCAAAAATATCATCTCTGAAGTGTTCGTAAGCACTTTGCGCTTCTTCGACGCTTTTACCACGAAAATCCTTCTTAAAAAGATGCTGGGCCCGACGGGCGCGACCGGCGACACGGCGCAGGTACTCGTTTCGTAAGTCATCTAGTTCGGTCATAGCTGTTTCACGAGTCTTTTGTGTTTCTAGCATTTCGGCAGTACTTTGCTGAGTAGCTGGAACATCTTGTACCCAATGCGACTCACCGCTACCACGGTTATGGCGGTATACATCTTCTAGACTATGTTTGTGAGTCGGATCATTTGCTACGGGACTGGTAGGTATTGAAACAGTCGGAGGCTCATCATTGGGGATCGTTTCAGATTTAGGTTCTACTTTAGTTGAAGCTTTACCTTTTATTACTTCGAAGATTCTGCTCACTACGCCCGTATGCTCGGAGTCGGCTGCTAGTAGCTGTGCTTTCGGTTCTGAATAAGCGCGCGCTTGTTCATTCGTGTCATTTTGATTAGGATAGCCATCACGAATTTGATCAGTGTGAGCCAGTATCTGCTCAGCATGATAGTAGCTCATCGAACGACCATCGTCAGTGAGAGGCCGCCCGATTGAGTCATACCTCAGTACGTCGGGGTGTCGGGTAAAGTCGCTAGGAGCTTGTTCAACTACAGTCATAGTCGTATGATTCCAGATTAATTAATTGGTTAGATTAGCACTTAGGATGTTTTTTGTCAATGAAATATGGCTGGCTCGTATCTGTTATCTGCTATGCTTGTAACGTGAAAATATTAGGTATTGAGTCAAGTTGTGACGAGACGGCGGCCTCCGTCGTCGAGATGAATGACGTAGCTGCTGGTGCAACACTACTTAGTAGTGCCGTAGCCAGTAGCATGGATATTCACGTGCAGTACGGCGGGGTCGTGCCGGAAATTGCCGCGCGGAGCCACATCGAATCAATTTTGCCCGTTATCAAGCAAGCGCTCGAAGAGGCGGAATGCACCTGGGACGACATCGATGCTATTGCGGTCGTCTATGGTGCCGGGCTTGGTGGCAGCCTGTTGATTGGTGTTTTAACGGCTCGAACACTAGCCATTACTCATAGCAAGCCACTGTATGCCATTAACCATGTTGAAGCTCACGTCTACGCCAACTTCATCAGTGGTGGATCGGATTCCCCTGCTATGGCAAATTACTCCTTCCGGAGCGTGCCGCAATTCCCGATGCTGGCTATAATCGTCTCTGGTGGACACAGCCAACTAGCGGTGTTCGATGATCACTTTAAATACACCTTATTAGGCCAAACCCAGGATGATGCCATCGGTGAGGCGTTTGATAAGGTAGCTAAGATTACTGGTCTGCCCTACCCTGGTGGCCCAAGTATTGCTAAAGCTGCCGCAGAAGGTAATGATCATGCGTTTGCACTGCCAAAAGCTAAAATGGGCAAATACGACTTTAGCTTCTCTGGCCTCAAAACAGCCGTCCTACGCCAGTCTCAGGCGATGATCGGTAAAGATTACACCTTTCCCTCTAAAGACATCGCTAGCCAGCTCAGTGAAGCTCAGGTGGCCGATATTGCTGCCACCTTCCGCCGCGTAGCAGTTGAAACGATTGTCGATAAAGCTATCACGGCGTTTGAGGAGTTTGCGACGGTATCAGTCGTCATAGCAGGCGGCGTAGCCGCCGACCGGGAGCTGCGCAAGCAGCTAACTGAACGCCTTGCTCCCCTGTTATTGCCAACCCAGACTGGTAACGCTTCGATTGAATTCCCCGACCTTAAGCTCTGCACTGACAATGGTGCCATGGTGGCCTGCTTAGGCGCCTATAAAGCGCTTCTTAATCAGCCTACGGCTGACCCTTATACACTCGACATCGCGCCCAATTTATCGATGTAGTCGTGCTGTCGGTAGCGAGACTGGTGGAGCTAAGGCTTGGCCATCGTATATCGCCTCACCGCCTTGACCGTCTTGCCACATCATTAGTGCTGGGCGCGGCGTGAATGGTTCTAAGATGCTCGCTACCCCTGCCCCAGCAAAGCGATACCACATAGCGGTCCTTTCGAATGTTTCTCCGTACGGATCGGACACAATAACCCGTTGTTCGACTGTGCTCAAAGCTAGTATGGCAATCTCGATACTAGCGCGGACGTGGTCTGTTTGGTCACCTGCATTGGCCCGCAGTGCTTCGATCTTGACTGTACCTAGTCCAATCTGTGGCATGCTGCGACGTAACGTAATCGAGCCGACGT
>JACMPA010000009.1 GCA_014377695.1 Candidatus Saccharimonadota bacterium | reverse complement strand
GCGTACCATTGTTTGGTTGTATCGTATCGTTTGCTGGTAGACATATGAATAAATCCTTACTTATCTGTTATTTGAGAATGATCTGTTTAAATACTTTACCTAGGCCGAAATCAACACCGGCAATGAGGCTACCGAAAATGACAGAGAATATAATGACGGCCCGCGTTAAGCGAATTGACTGCTTGAATGATGGCCAGGTGACCATTTTGACTTCGCGGACACTGCCAGCAACATAGTTGAAGCCAAGTATCCGGCCGATGAATTTGATTGGCCGACGAGTTCCAAACCAGCGGCAGCCGTGACCGATCTGCTTGAGGGGTGGTTTGTGCGAAACCCACTTGAGTCCGCGCCAAATCAGACGGATAGGCAGCGTGAAGCCACGAATAAGGAGGCGTTTCTTAGTTGGTGTCGGGTCAGCGGCTGCTACTTGAGCCTTCATAGCCCGCTCTCGGACGGTTTCTGACGGCGCTCGTAATCGACGCTTCTTTTTTGTTGGGTCTTGTTCACTCAGCTTGTTATCTGCCACTTGTATCTCCACTAATTACTGCCGACCAAATAAAAAGACCTACATGATGTTGTAGGCCCGATTTGTCAAGCATAGCACGCTACTCTACAGTGGTCAAGACTCTTTCGCTGGTTTAGATAAATTGCGCTATAGTACTTGGTATGACGCTTACGCTGAATCTATTTGTACTCCTCAGCCTACTAGAATTACTATTGCTCACCAAAGCGTTCTGGCCAGTCCGGCGGCCGCTGGCCGCCGGACTGGCCATTGGCATTGCCCTCCTGAGCGGCACGATCGTCGGCACACGATTTTCGCTGGCGACTATCCTGATTGCGCTCTTAACCTTATATAGAGTGTTGAATTTGCTTAGGATCGTTCAAAATCGAAGTGAGGCACACTATTTGCGTAAGGCAGTCCGGCGTACGTCCCTAATCCTGTTTGGTATGCAGATCATACTATTGATCGTGCTACGTGTTGCCGATGCCACACAACCGTTCGCTCAAACTTGGTGGCTAGTGGTAAGCCTCATCCAATTGGCCGTCGCGGCAATGCTGTTTGTGTCCACCCAGCGACATTTGCGAACTACAATTCCCCTTGCAGTCAGTGAACACTTCAGCAATTCACAGCTGCCATCGCTGAGTGTTTGTATACCTGCCCGCAACGAAACTGTCGATTTAGAAGAATGTTTAGAGAGTTTATTAGCCAGCGACTACCCAAAACTCGAAATAATCGTTCTGGATGACTGCTCTCAGAGCAAGCACACCTCGGACATTATCCGTAGTTTTGCCCATGAGGGCGTTCGATTCATTAATGGCAAAACCGCGCCTGGATGCTGGTTGTCTAAAAATTGGGCTTATGAGCAGCTGTTTGAGGCATCTAGCGGTACTTTGGTACTCTTTTGTGGCGTTGATATCCGTTTCGAACCGACAGCGGTGCGCAGTCTCCTGACAGCGCAAATTGCCAAAGACAAACGGATGATGAGTGTAATCCCCCGCAATGCAGTGCCACGGTTTGGCAAAGACCAGTTGTCGTTGCTGATACAACCAGCTCGTTATGCCTGGGAGTTTGCGTTGCCGCGGCGCCTATTTAACCGACCACCCGTTTTGAGTAGTTGCTGGGTCGCCGAGCGGACGCTGATTGATCGCAATGGTAGCTTTGCGGCAGTTAAAAACAGCATTTCTCCGGAAGCTTACTTCGCCAAACGAGCGACCAGGCGCGACGGATATAGCTTCGTCCAGAGCACATCTAGCATGGCAATCACTACTGTAAAAACTCAAACACAACAGTGGGCAACAGCCGTCCGGACGCGCTATCCACAACTTCGCCGTCGGCCGGAGAACGTTTGTCTCATTACATTTATTGAGTTGGGCCTGATACTCGGCGCGTTACCAATGCTTATTGTCGCCATGGTGCAAGGTCTCGTAGGCCAGGCATTTATTGCAACATTAGCTCTCACACTCATTTGCTTGACCTATGCCGAAATCGTATCCCTTACCTACCGTCAGAGTTTTGTCCGTGCGTTGTTCATAGCGCCCCTAGCTGTGATACTGGATGTGTACATTAGGCATGAATCATTGTGGCGATACGAATTCGGCGAAGTTAGCTGGAAAGGCCGTAACGTTTGTCTGCCAGTGATGCGAACTATACCCCGGTTACCAAGAGTTTAAATGGCTATTTAGAAGTAAGTACTGATTCTTTTGCAGCTTGTTCGGCATTTACACTAGGTATCGTGATGCGGAAGGTCGATCCCTTGTTGAGCTCACTCTGCACATCGATATCAGCATGAATCAAACGGGTTAACTTCATCGTAACGTACAAGCCCAAACCAGTGCCGCCACTTTGGCGGGTTCGGAAGTCTTCACTACGGAAGAATTTATCAAACACCCGCTCTTGATCACTTTTGCTAATGCCAATTCCGGTATCACGCACCTCAAAGATTGTGGTATTGGCAGCCTGGCTAACGGTAACGGTAACACTACCGTGTTCAGTGTATTTGATGGCATTTGTCACGAAATTTTGCAGTACCTCGCGGACATACAGTTTACTGGACGACAACGGTGCCAAGTCATTAGCAATGACCGTTTTAATGATGAGTCCTTTGGCCTCGGCCTCAGCCTTGTAGTTAGTAGCCACGTCCTGGACTAATTTAGTGACATCGATCGGTTCAACTTCTAGTACCAGTTTGCCGCGCTCAGCTCGGGAAAGCGTCGCCAAGTCATTGATCATGTCGGCCAAAAACAACACTTGGTTGTGAGCCTCTCCTAAGGCTGTTTTAATCATCGCCATATCGCCGGTCCTTTCGGCAATAAGCTGAGCGTTGCTGATATTGCCTTCACTAATGGCAATGGGCGTGCGAAGTTCGTGACTGACGACACTGATAAACTCATCTCGCTCTTCCTCAAGGGATTTTTCGCGGGTGATATCACGCAGGAGAAGCACGTAGCCTTGGCTGCCTTTTTTGCCGTATCCCAGGTGTACTGGCGCGATCGACAGGTACAGATTGGCAAAACTGCCGTCACTATACTGTATGCGATAATCTCGGCTGACATTAGCTAGCTTGGTGCCGAGTACTAATGTCTCTATATCGACTTCGTGTTCTTCTTTGTCGTATAAGGTCATAAATTTTTTGAGCGACTTGTCTTGCATCGAACTGTTCAGATCAAGGACGTTCAGTGCTGCAGCATTATACAACACCACTTTAGCGGACATATCAACCGCAATGACGCCATCAGCCATGGAGTTCACTAAGCTGGTAAGTTGGCTACGCTGGACATCTTCTTTAGCACTCGACGCCTCCAATTGATCGATAGTGCTGCGCGTCAGCTGCCAGACACTGGCAAATATACCCGCCAATACGCCAACTCCTATGGCTGATAAATAATGTGTCAGCACGTCGGGCCGATGGTGCACGGGCAAATTAAGCGCCAACCACACATATAAGCTGCCCAAAAAGACCGCGTAGCAGGCCATAGCTCGCTTTGTGCCGAAGTAAATAATCGCAATCAGTTCCATAGCAGCCCACGACAGATACACGAGCGTTGAAAACCCAGTGACCAGTACGGTCAATAACGCACCCAATACTACGGCAGAGTTTAGGAAAATCGACACCTTTTGTTTGGTGTATGGTGCCCAGACCCCCTGGGCCACAGCAAGGAGTGTCAGTGCTGTACCAATTGGGATACTGGCCCATGTATGGGACTGGGTGCCTTCGAATGATTTCGACAAGCTTAAAAAGCTGATCGTCGCGAGCCCCAATAGGAACACAAAGCTGGCCAGTCTGATAGCACGCCCGATTCGGGCGTGCTCGAGTGCAGGCTTTTGCGTATTCATAGCCATAGTATGCCATACCGCTCGTGGTTAGACACGTGAATTACTGCAAGGTTGTCTTATGCGCCTTGATTTCATGACGCAATGCCTGCGTTGATGGCTCAAGGGTCTGCATGGCACTCCAGAATAGTGGACCATGCTGCATGATCCTGGTGTGCGTGAGTTCATGCAGTATCACGTAGTCAATTAAGTGCCACGGCAACTGCATTAAGTACAAATTCAGAGTGATGTTAGTATCTTGATCGCAACTACCCCAACGAGATTTCAGGCTTTTAACTGTTACGGACTTGTATCTAAACCCGTGCTTATCAGCCAGCTCCTTGACCCGCAGTGGTAATAATCGGGTTGCCTGTACCTTGAGGGCTCTTAAGCTAGCGGTTCGGGCTGTTGTTTGCACCGCATCGTCCTGAATACTTACATCTTTTGGATACGATACAACAATACTTATCTGGCGCACCCGACTTGTTGGCTTAGAGGTACCGCTTACTGGTACAAACTGCAAACGATGTGACTTACCGATATGCTGCCCGTCAACCAACGCAATTTTCGGACCGGTCGCATGTTGACGAATCCAGTCTGATCGAGACTGAGCAAACTGAACGCCTGCCGCATACGGCGACCACGCCGGAATCGTCACGCGTACACTTCCATCAGAGCGGATTGTAAGCCGTAAGCTTTTGGCCCCAGCCCGCTTGTACACGTAGACAACCCCGAGGTCTGGGACAGCAAACTGCTTAACGGCCATTATGGGTGTTAACGAATGATAATGTTACGGCGACTCTGGTCGACTCTACCAGCATTGCGTTGGGGTACTAGGTTGACCATACCCGGCTTGACGATGCTGTGCGTCATGTCTTCACCACTGATGAGCTTAAGTTCATGGAGTCGCTTCATCATAGCGGCCATCTGGGTTGAGAATAAATGCTTGCCGCTGATGACAATATGCTGCTCGGTAGCTTCAGGATTCTGCATGTGCCGAACAATGTTCTTGAAGGCATCCGCACTCATTGGTGCGGCAAAACGATCATCGTTGCGACGACGATCGCGCTTGGCGGTCCGGGCAAAGGCACTTTCCAAATCAATCTGGAACCAGACGACAACCGGTGTTGCGCCTGACTTGTGTGCCATATCACGCAGCGCCCGGCGCTGCGAAGTCCGCATGGCGTTTGTGTCGTACACAACACTTACGCCGGCAGCTAAAAATTCACCTGCCATGTACTCCATGAGTTGGTTCGTGACACTGTTTTCTTGAGCGTCCCACCGCGGTTGCGTAAACAGCTCTCCACGAATTCGATCACCCTGGACGTGTGCAGCTTGCACGTTCTCACATAATTGGCGCGCAAAGTAGGTCTTACCGGCGCCCGGAAAGCCATACAGCATGATAAATAATGGTTTAGCGGGTAGTACTTTTGACATCTGCACACTATTGTATAGCAATCTCAACAATTTTTGAAAGCCAAAACAGATGACAAAGTTATTATTATTACGTATCATAAGTTCTGTCTTTCACTTTACTCATCGCGTAATGCGACTTGTGAGTGAGAGGGTGGCGCGAACAAGGACGCATGCATAGGGGTATAGTACAACGGTTAGTATATGGGTCTCCAAAACCTAGGATCGTGGTTCGATTCCACGTACCCCTGCCATTATCATTTCGGAATACTTTATTTAAGCCAACTGCTGACACCAATCATGTGGTGACAGTACGGATTCTAGTATTGACATATATGGTAAAATATATCCTAATGGCAAGACACCGTTTAGAATCCTTGAGCACATCATCGTCTCACCTAACCGCTCGTCAAAACGTGTATATTGGCGTATCGGCCCAAGTATTGGCCTTTGCTGGGGTACTTACTGCTTTCGCGCCGCTACTAATCACTCCCGCCTTTCATATCCAGAAAATTGCTCCCACGCTTACTGATACACCGAGCCCTAGTAGCAACCCTCAGAAGCTACCTCATGAACTCTACAGCCGCCCCGAAATGGCTGTAAGTCAACTTATCGGTGCCGTTGGCAGCTATACCATTGCGTGTGCTTACCCAGATTCAATCCGCGTCAGCGGCAGTGATATCATCGACAACACACCTTTGACGGGTTTCATGTCTAAGCAAGGCGTGACTGTGCCGCTAACGACGCTTAGCTGCCAGCGGTAATACTGTGTCTAATCACTCAGTTCGGCTATACTAATACGCGATGAAGAGTATTTGGAGAATAATCAGTTTTACGCGCCAGCTATGGCCATATTATGCCATCGTGTCTGGTCTGAGTATCGTTACGGCTGTACTAACCCAGGTAGTACCGCTTCTGACCAAAACCGCAATCGACCGAATTAGTGAGGGCCTAAAGACTGGACACACCTCGCTGACGCCCATAATTATAATAGTTGGCATTATTTTTGCCTGTGATATCGGTCAAGCGATCATAACTAATATTAATGGCTACCACGGGGATAGACTGTCAGCCAAACTTCAAAGGCTTTTGAGCCATCGATATTACGAACACATATTGTCGCTGCCACAAAAATATTTCGATACTGAGCTAAGCGGTACAATCATTAATCGCCTTAACCGCGGTGTGTCACAGCTTACTAATTACATGCAATTCTTTAGTAATAACTTTTTGCAATTGATATTTAGCACATTGTTTACGGTGGGAATTGTAGCCTATTATGCGTGGCCGGTCGCTCTTATCCTCGTAGCACTGTTTCCGACTTACGCCTATTTGACCGCTCGTAGTAGTGGCAAGTGGCAGGTATGGCAGGAGGATATAAATAAATCAACCGATATGGCCAGTGGTCGCTTTGCCGAAAGCGTCGGGCAAGTAAAAGTAGTAAAGAGTTTCGTGCAAGAGTTATTCGAATTGAAGGCATATCACAAGTTGATGGATGAGGTGGTCGACACCACCCGTCCGCAAAGCAAGTATTGGCACTCTCAAGACGCCATGCGCCGGGTTGTGTTGGCTGTGCTCTTTTTAGCAATGTACGCCATCATATTCATCGGTACAGCCCGCGGCACCTATACTATCGGTACCATGGTGCTACTTATCCAGTTCGCCAGCTTGGTTCGCATCCCACTCTTTAGCTTGAGCTTTTATGTCGATAACACCCAGCGGGCGATCTCAAATAGCAAAGACTACTTTAAGGTCATGGATGAAGAACCGGAAATACGTGACCACGATGGCGCAAAGAAACTCAAAGTAAGTAATGGTTTAGTCCGGTTTAACGACGTTACGTTTGAGTATGACGCCGAAACCCCGGTGTTAACTGGCTTACAATTCGAGATTAAGCCAAACAGCAAACTAGCACTAGTTGGTGAAAGTGGCGAAGGAAAGACCACAATCACTAGCCTGCTCCTACGTTTGTATGAACCAACAGGCGGCACCATAACAATCGATGGCCAGGATATCAACGACGTAACCCAAGAGAGCTTACGCGGTCAAATTGCCGTCGTGTTCCAAGAGCCAGCACTCTTTAGCGGTACGATCAGCGAAAACATTGCCTACGCCCGTCCTAAAGCGACGGCCAGTGAAATAGAAGCGGCTGCTAAGGCTGCCAATGCCCATGACTTTATACGTAAATTCGATAAAGGCTATAAAAGCGAGATTGGCGAACGTGGCCTAAAGCTGAGCGGTGGCCAGAAACAGCGTATTGCTATTGCTCGAGCCTTACTCAAAGATGCACCTATACTCATCCTGGACGAGGCTACCAGCAGTCTGGATACGAAGAGCGAACGTTCAGTTCAGGAAGCGCTGGAGCGGCTGATGAAGAACCGTAGTACGCTGATCATCGCGCACCGCTTGAGCACCATCCAATCAGTCGACATTATCGTTACGGTCCGTAACGGCAAAGTCGATGAAATCGGCACGCCCGCACAATTAGAGGCTACCACCGGCATATATTCCCAGCTACTTAAGCTCCAAAATAGCCATAGCGCAGCTGACAAGAAGCGAATGAAACAGTACGAAATGTCGTAATTGACGTGGTACGACAATATAAAACCGAAATGATGTGTCATCTGTTATTAGTACTATACGGCTAGCCATACTAGCTGTATAGTACTAGACTGTGAGATTTATTACACATAATCGTGGCTTACTGGTTGTGCTTGGCTAATCTATCTGGTTAAATGGTTCCAAGACAAACTAAAAGAGAGAAAAAGTGAAGTCAATGAGGGTACTGATGCTTGGATGGGAGCTGCCTCCCCACAATAGTGGTGGTTTAGGTGTTGCTTGTTATCATCTTTGCAAAGCACTAGCAAAGAAGCCCGTTGATATCGAATTCATTCTTCCCTATCACGCACCTTTCGTAGAAAACTTCATGAAGGTCACTGCGGCTCATCCTCAGGGAGCTAAAGTCGTAATGACCAATTCTGGGGCGTATGACAGTTATAAGTACGTCTTTGATGACGGACATGAAGAACACGTTGACATTGTCGGACAACAAATGGCTTTTGAAGATGCCGTGGCTCGAATTGCCAGTAGCAAGGAATACGATGTGATCCACGCCCACGATTGGCTCACCTTTCGAGCTGCGTTACGGGCGAAGCAAGCCAAGATGCACTGCCCGCTGATATTGCACGTCCATTCTATCGAACGTGACCGAGCTGGTGGTCAAACTGGTAATCCGTTGGTTCGCGAGATTGAAGCCACTAGCATGTTAGTAGCTGACAAAATTATTGCAGTTAGCCAGCTTACTAAAGACGCCATTA
Organism: Candidatus Saccharimonadota bacterium; assembly: GCA_014377695.1. GTDB lineage: Bacteria > Patescibacteriota > Saccharimonadia > Saccharimonadales > UBA4665 > JACMPA01. The sequence continues at coordinate 125,135 of JACMPA010000009.1, read as the reverse complement.
TAGAAGAATATGGTATACCCGCTGATAAAATTGATGTTGTACATAACAGCGTCGACCACACGACGTTTGAAGCATTGGATGCGGATAACGCGTATAACTATCTAGTCACCATGAAATCAAATGGGTACCGGGTTGTTACAAATGTTGGTCGGTTGACAGTACAAAAGGGCCTAACTAACTTCTTATTAGCTGCCAAAGAAGTTATTAACCGAGCACCAAGGACATTCTTTTTGATTGTCGGTAGCGGCGAGCAGTATTTTGAGCTCATCGAACTGGCTGCCAAGCTAGGTATAGCGGAAAATGTCATTTTTACGGGCTTCCAACGTGGCAAAAACTGGCGAGATTCGTTTGCGATAGCCGATCTGTTCGTGATGCCCTCAATATCTGAGCCTTTTGGTATTGCCCCGCTCGAGTCAGTTGGATTTGGTACACCAACACTTATCAGCAATCAGTCAGGAGTCAAAGAGGTGCTACATAACACGCTGAAGGTAGACTTCTGGGATGTGCACGAAATGGCAAACCAGATCACCGCTGTTGTCCAAAACGATGCCCTCCGCGACACTCTGCAAGCCAACGCCTCAGCCGAGCTTAATCGGATGAGCTGGGATCATACCGCCGACAAACTATTCAGTATTTACCAGCATCATATGCAGAAAGTTACCGCATGACCAAAGCAATCGTTTTATACATGCATGTCCACCAACCATTCCGAGTAAAACACTACAGTATCTTTGACGTCGGCGTCGATCATGCTTATTTCGAAGCGCCGTACGATGATCGAACGAGCAACGAGCAGATTTTGCACAAAGTCGCTCAGAAATCATACATTCCGACAAACAAACGATTGCTCGATATGCTGCGTGACTATCCGCAGTTCAAGCTAAGCCTGTCTATTACTGGTACCGTGCTGGAGCAGCTGGAGCGCTGGTCGCCCGAATCGCTGAAATCTTTTCAGGAATTAACCGCGACTGGCCGCGTCGAAATAGTTGCCGAGACGTATCACCACAGCTTAGCTTTCTTTTATTCTCGAGACGAGTTCGAACATCAAGTGCAAATGCACAAAGAAAAGGTCCAAGAACTGTTCGGCCAAACCCCGCAGGTCTTCCGTAACACCGAATTATCGTATAATAACGACCTAGCCTATTGGGCAGACAGAGCTGGCTATAAAGGCATACTTGCTGAGGGTTGGGATCCGGTGCTCGATTGGCGCAGCCCCAACTTTGTGTATCAGCCAACTTATACAGAGAATATAGCCTTACTTATGAAGAACTATAAACTCAGTGATGACATCGCCTTCCGCTTTGGAAATCAAGCGTGGGAATCGTGGCCGTTAACCGCCGACAAATTTACCAATTGGCTCAATGAATCCGGTGATGCTACTAATTTCAATTTGTTTATGGATTATGAAACGTTTGGGGAGCACCAATGGGATGAAACGGGTATCTTTGATTTCCTGTACCATTTACCACAAGAGTGGCTCAAAAACGAGGGCAATAGCTTCATGACCGTGTCTGAAGTAATTGATGCTAACCCACCACGTGACCGCGTAGATGTACCACAAACTACTACTTGGGCTGACACTGAGCGAGATCTGTCCGCCTGGCTTGGCAATGATATGCAGGCATCGGCTATCAACGCGCTCTATGGACTACAGGATAAGATTTTGGCGACTAAAGACATGAAGCTCATTGAAGATTGGCGCAAACTGCAAACCAGTGATCATTTCTATTATATGTGCACCAAGTACTTCAACGACGGGGACATTCATGCCTACTTCAGTCCATACGCGAATCCATATGACGCTTTTATTGCGTTTATGAATGCTTTCCATGATGTACAATTTAGATTAACGGAAAAAGGCATGGAGGTTTAGGCGGTGGGCCGACCAGTAATTTTAGGAAACGGAAGTCTCACAATCGGCCTTAACGAAATCGGGCTGGTGCATGATTTTTATTACCCCTATGTCGGGCTTGAAAACCTCACGACAGCGCGTAGTATGAATCATCGAATTGGCGTCTGGGTTGATGGTAACTTTAGCTGGGTAGATGACGGTAATTGGTCAACCAGTGTTGATTTTGAGTCAGATGCCCTCATTACCATTATAGAGCTCAAAAATGAGCAGCTTGGTGTGTGCTTGTCGCTTACCGACTTCGTGGATAGTGAGCATAATGCATTTTGCCGCCAGATCACCGTACATAACCTACACGATGATGCACGTAGCATACGATTATTCATGCACCAGGTATTCGAAATATCCCGAGCTGGCCGGGCTGATACTGCACTCTTCGAGCCTGACGAAAACTACATACTAGATTACAAAGGCCGCTGTAGTTTATTAATTTATGGACGCGATAGCCGTGGTGCAAGTTTTGACCAATTTTCGGTTGGTAATTACGGCATCGAAGACAAAATGGGCACCTACATTGATGCCGAAGACGGTGAGCTCAGCGGTAATGCGGTCGAGCACGGCGGAGTGGACTCGGTTATTCGTTTCAATTTGGAGCTTGGCGGCAAAGCAGCGGAGACAGTAGATTATTGGATCGTCGCCGCAGACTCACAATTAAGTGCCGAAAAAATCCATAAGACCTTGGTCGAACAAACTCTAGCAACTCGCCTTAAGGCCACGCGCAACTGGTGGCACCACTGGCTTAGCATAGCCGATAAAACTACACATACAATGAGCCAAGACGAGCGAGTGCTCATTAATAAATCGCTGATGGTCATCAAAGCCCACACCGACAAGCGTGGCGGCATTATCGCAAGTTGCGACTCGAGTATCTATAACTATGGTCGTGATTATTACAGTTATGTGTGGCCGCGAGACGGTGCATATGCAATGTGGCCCCTGATACGACTTGGGTACACCGAAGAACCGCGTAAATTCTTCGAATTCTGCCGTGACACATTAACGGACGAAGGCTATTTGATGCATAAGTACCAACCGGACCGGGCTGTTGGCAGCACCTGGCACCCGATACTCCATGGGAAACACAGTGAATTACCGATACAAGAAGACGAGACCGCTGGCGTCATATACATGCTCGGGGAATACTTGGCCGCTAGTAATGATCGTGAATTCGTTTCTAATCTATATATGACTATGATCCAGCCAGCCGGCAACTTCATGGCAAACTTCCGCGATGCGCAAACGAAATTGCCGCACGCCAGCTATGATTTGTGGGAAGAGAAGTTTTTAACCAATACCTATACAGTTGGTCTGACCTACCAAGCGCTTTTAACGGCCGCCGATTTTGCTGAAACGTTTGAATATCCAGATGACGCTGTGCGGTGGCGGGCTGTTGCCAAAGAAATCAGTGAAAATTGTGCGCCACTGTTTGATGTCGAACGAGGTGCCTACCGCAAGGGTTATCTACTTCAACAAGACGGTTCGATTCAAAATGATGACACATTAGATGTGTCGAGCATGTACGGCATGTTGATGTACGGCGCAGAGAGCTTCGCTGGCGAACAAACCGAGCAGACGGTTAAGCTTATCGAGAATATATTGCTCGATAAATCACCTTCCGGAGGTGCACCGCGCTACGAACATGACAACTACTTCGCTTCAGAACCTCCGTACCAGGGAAACCCATGGTTTGTAACTACGTTATGGATGGCCCAATACTACGTTCGAGTTGGCAATGTTGCGGAAGCGCGCCGCTTACTGGACTGGACTGTCCAGCATGCCCTTCCAAGCGGTGTATTATCTGAACAGATTAGTCCAACGACTGGTCGGGCAATGTCAGTTACACCGCTCGTATGGAGCCACGCTGAGCTTATTAATACGATACTCGACCTGCGCCACCGCCCCGATAGCGAATAGGCCACTACATCGTACATAAAAAAACGACCAGATGATCTGGTCGTTTTTTAAATAGAAAACTAATAGCTTAGCGCTTAGGTGCTTCGTTGCGACCGAGGTTTTTCTTGGTCTCGGTAAAGATAACGTGCTTACGAAGTTTAGGACTGTACTTCTTAAGTGACAGCTTCTCTGTGGTATTCATCGTATTTTTGCTCGTGTAATAAATACGCTCGCCAGACTCTTCGCTGACTAAACCGATCAATTTGCGCTTCTCGCCTTTTTTGGCCATAAAATGGGTAACTCTTTTAGCTTTATAAATTCAATCTCAATAAATCTTAACAGATGTCCGGCACTATTTCAACCCCTGTAACACAACAGGCCTTTGGTGCCCGATGGGATAAAAGAAACCCCGCAGCGGCGGGGTTTATGATGCTCGGCGCTATTAACGCTTTTTATCAGAACTAATGTTCCCCGAGCACAACTACATTACACTCCATAAGCTAACTTACATCTGTACGAATTGTTACTTTAACCTGACCACTATAAATTCAGCGCTTTTCTAGACCCAAAGGAAGCCAGATCAAGCGCAGCAAGTCCTCGCCAAGTTTAGCCCAATTGCGACCGGAAACTATGTACATGAGCGCTACAGCGATAACACTTGCGATAAGTCCAGCGCCCGCCCACATAATTTTCGAGGAAAGAGTCGGAGTACCCATGCCGCTTACTAGCCCTGCGACAACTAGAAATAAGCCAGCTGCGACGCAGATAAGTAACAATATATAGGCTATAGTTTGCAGGATAGTTTTAATCATAAACACGTGATGGTACATCTTTACATATGATCAACTGATGGAGCCACGACTGAGATTTGAACTCAGGACCCCTTCCTTACCATGGAAGTGCTCTACCACTGAGCTATCGCGGCGTACGTTGGGAATACATTGGTGCAGGGTGAAGGATTCGAACCTTCGAAGGCGAAGCCAGCAGATTTACAGTCTGCCCTCGTTGACCGCTTGAGTAACCCTGCAAGGTCAATGAAATGTTAAGAATGGGACCTGGAGCCACCTGTCGGATTCGAACCGACGACCTGCTGTTTACAAAACAGCTGCTCTAACCAGCTGAGCTAAGGTGGCAAGCTTAATTAACAGATGTTAGTGTATCAAAACAGGGGTTAAACGACAACTCTTTTTGGGCGCACAATGCGCTTCGGTCGGCCAGAAGGTACGATCATCTTCTTCATCTTGTCAGCAATGATATCAGCCTCGACTTCCATACCACGACTGACGAAAGCTTTGTGGAGTAAACTGTACGTTTCTTTGTTAGGTTCAAGCTGGGCAGCCTTCTCGAGCTCATTAAACATGAGCTTGTCGTTCCCGAGTTTTTCCTGGACTTTGGCATATGCCACGTGGCGAGCTGCCAAATTATCTTCTAGTTTCAAAGCTTGTTCGAACGCAATAGCCGCTTTTTCATAGTTTTCAGTTTCGTAGTAAATCAGTCCGAGGTTGTGGAGTGACGACGGTGTAGCTTCCATGCTTGATGCAATTTCGAAGCAGTCGATGGCATCGCGGTACTCTTTCTGCTTGGCGTAAAGGATGCCCAGGCGGTTGTAGGCGGCCGCATTGCGCTCGTCGATCTTCAGAATGGTAAGTAATGCCTTTTCAGCACGGAGGAACCGGTTTTCACGCATGCCCTGGTGAGCTATGTCCCATAGTTTGCCTAAGCGGTCACCGACCTTACGAGAAGCGGCCCCGAATTGATCTTCACGGACAGTGGAGTAATAAAATGCAAAGGCTCCAAAACCTGCGACTAGCGCGAGTTCAAACATATATACAATTGTATCATAAGCGGGGTATTGGAACTCGGCTAGAGATTCAACATGAGGTTAGTGAGTACTAGTTTGGGCTGGCCACTGCCCTGCAGCTCACCGATTGCCTGATGGCTGCCTTTGAGTATTCGCTGCCAGCTGTCTGCCATGTTGCCGGCTCGCATGGAAACTCGAGCCATTTGCTGTAGGACGTTCAGGACTACTAGGCATTGCTCGCGGTCCTTACTCAATCCGTCAACTATTACCAGTCGGTCGAACATCGCTCCTTGAGCAATTTGCCGGGCAATACCAGCGGCCTGGACTAAGGGATGATCATTTTCATCGCTCAATATTGCGCTCATCAGGCCGGGCAAACCGCCGCTCATCGCATTAGCCCGAGCTATAAGTTTTTCATCATAGCCGGCAGCAATAAAATAGGTTTTCACCAAACCGGCGTCGGGACGTAGTACGCTCAATACCGGTGCCCGCGACAGAATAGTTGGTAATAACGCTTGCTCATGGGCAACGCTGAGTATCAGCGTTGTGCTTTCGGGTGGCTCCTCAAGCGTTTTCAGCAGCGCGTTCTGTGCTTCTGTCCCCAATAAATGAGCATCGTTAATCAGCACGACTCTAGTGCCATTACCTGGTACTTTACGAGACAAAAACTGTTCAAGCTCCCGAATCTTCTCGATGGCAATACTTTTCTCTTTGCCAGCACTGACTATGCGAACATATTGATGCGCCGTAACCTGATCCAGGCTGATGTTCATGAGTTCAGCTGTTAGCTGATAAGCAATACTTTGTTTGCCAATACCAGCTGGACCTACGATCAGCAAGGCGTGACTCGGGGTTCGCACAAAATTAGTAAGCCGTTGCTGCGTTAGAGGATGGATGACCAAGCTAGGCATCACTTGCGAGTACCTTTGCAAATTCAGGCGGCAGCGGCGCGGTAAATGTAAGGCGCTCACTGTTGGGTACAGTGATCTCTAGGCTATAGGCATGCAAGAACATACGAGCGGCTTTTTTACCGTTATAGAATTCGTCCCCTAAAATTGGGTGTCCTAATTGGTTTAAATGCACACGCAATTGGTGCGTACGACCAGTTTGCGGTGTGAGTTCCAACATTGAATAATGCTCAGAGGTCTTGGTTACTTTGTATTCGGTGATAGACGGTTTACCGTTAATACCTACTCGGAACATTTGCGGCTTCTTTGGATTGCGCTCGATTGGCATATCGATAACAGCGTGCTCTTGGGCTAATTGACCCTGTACAATGGCGATATAGGTCTTTTTAGCTTTTCGGAGTGAGAATTGCTTCTGCAATTTGGAGAGGGCTCCCGGTGTTTTAGCACAGATGATGACCCCACTGGTAGCGCGATCTAGTCGGTGTACTATACCAGCCCTAGCGTTGCCCGCATCGTCGACGGTTGACTGCCAGGCACCGCTTGCCAGCCGTTGGCGCAGCCAACTGGCCACAGACGGTTCAGGATTAAAAGCGCCTTTACTGTGTGTCAGTAAGCCAACTGGCTTGATGACTACTACGCAGTCGTCGTCTTCGTATAAAATTGGTAGTTCGATCTCTGGAATTGGCTCTACTTCGCTGGCATCATACTCAACCTGAACCTTGTCGCCAAACTTCATTTTGTAACCAGCTTTATCTTGGACAGCGCCGTTCACACTAACTCGTCCCTGCTCAATTAGAACTGATGCGAAGCCCCGGCTAAACTCCGGATACATCTCAATCACTGTTACATCGAGGCGCTTCGCTCTGGATAGTTCTAAATTGCTCATGTTTATGGCCGCAAACCAACTGCTTGTTGAGCTCTATACAGCGTTGCATTTGCAACTTCATTCATTGCTTGCTCATCTAAAGCGAGCTTAGCAACGAGCTGATCATCATTCACTTCAGCGAGTTTACTTTGGAAATCAATCAAGAACGTCTTTACGAGTTCAGCGACTTCGCGCTTGAGGTCACCATAACTACTCTTGCCTTCCCAGTGTCGAATCGTCTCTTCGAGTGGTTGACCTAAGAGCAATGACTGAATCTGCATCAAGTTACTGACGCCCGGTTGTTTTTCTAAATCGAAGCGGATATTGCCTTCGCTGTCAGTCGTAGCGCTCATTACTTTTTTGGCCGCCTCGTCTGGATCGTCACCTAGGAATATAATACCGCGGCCAGTTTCATCGCTTTTACTCATCTTCTTAGTAGGATCAGCGAGGTCTTTGATGCGCAGCCCTTGGTCTTTACCGAAGAACTCATGCTGTTCCTTGACGGGCTTCGGAAGGGTAAAAATATCTCCAAATCGAGCATTTAATCGCTCTGCAATATCGCGGGTGAATTCCAAATGTTGTGACTGATCGTCGCCAACTGGGACGTACTCAGCCCCATATAAGAGGATATCTGCTGCCATCAGAACAGGATAATTGAACAGTCCTACACTAGCTTTAGTAACTATTTGTTCATCATCATCTACAAAATCATCCATGTGCTGCGATTGCGTGTCTGCACTTAGTCCTACCTGCATTACATCAGAGAGCTCAGACTCACGCTTGTTTAGACCGGACTTGTCTTTGAACTGCGTCATTCTTCGCATTTGACCGAAACCAGTGAAGTTATCGAGTATCCAGGTAAGTTCACTATGGGCTGGGATATAGCTCTGACGATAAACATGAATGTCCGGATTATCGAGGGGCAACCCAGTGGCTGCAAAAATACGAAGGTTTTTCCATATCTGAGCTTGTAACTGGGTATGATCGATGGGCGTCGTAAAGCTATGCAAATCAGGTACAAATAAATTTACCTGGAATTCATCGGCCCGTGTTTTAGCCATATCAATCAACGGCAGTAAAGCGCCGAAGTAATTACCAATATGCAGGTCGTTGTTAGCCCGCAGGCCGGTTAGGATTACTGGTTTAGTCATCTGTTAGTAGTATACCTCAAATCCAGCAAACCCGCCCCACGGAGGAGTGCCTGGCCTACATTACCAATGTGAGGGCAGGCTATCACATGGGCACCCATTCGCATGAGCCTTTTGATGCGAGTTACAGAGGTTTCCGAATCATTTGGATTGCGGATCACGCCAGTGTAGTCATGTCCAGCTACTAGCATAGCCTGGTCAGCTATACTGTTGGTACGTCTTAGGTTATTGATGGACTCATTAGTGAGCTCGATCATATCTGTACCTCTACTAAGCTACGTACGCTGCCAGTGCCGATCAGCGCTTGCTGCAGCCTTAGTAGGATGGCTACGCCTTCTGGTGCGTATTGGTTCAGCCCGCCGTTTTCCCAGCCTTTGATGGCATCTAATATGGCGGGCAATGTATCCGGTGGTATATCGTCAACTATTCTTAATTGTTCTGACATGGTTTGTTCCTCATTAATTCTGTATTGATGTAGCGCGCTGATGTATGTGTTGAGGCTGATGTATTAAAAAAACCGCCTCCTATGTCCGGTGGCGGTTTTTTCAATAAGTTCGAGATTTCGTTATCGTTTAATCGAGCTCACAGAGTAAATCGCCACAGGGGAATAGTGCTTGAACATGAAGCCCCAGCAAAGTTGTCGCGTAATTGTGGCGATTTGATTAATGATATCTGACATGAGTATCAATATACACGAGTCCGCACCATCTCACAAATAATCATACGTAGAGATAGTTAACAGAGAAGTGCTGTTGTAGAATTAAGCCCAACATCATGAAACAGCGTTCACCTCTTAACGTTTTTTGGCTTAGTGTTCTAACTTTAGGATTCTATAACTTATATTGGTTCGCCCAAACGAGCTCTGGATTGGAAAAGAATACTAGTGCTCATCTTCATAATTCTCGTTGGTTGATAGTCATTGGCATCTTGAGAGCTGTCAGCCTTGCCGCCTTAATCTGGCTGATAATAGCTATCAAGCAGCCCTGGCCGTCTCATTCGAATGCAGCCAACAATATGTGATTATTCAGACCTTCCCAGTTGACCAACAGATATCGTTCACCACCGAATGTCGAAATCAGATTGAACAGAATATTAATCATTCTGGCGCAAATAGTGGCATGATCGTGCTAGCTGCTCTATTTGTTGTTATCGCCGCAACTGTCAATTTAACACTGTTTCCCAAATGGCTCATTCCTTATACAAAAGCAGCTCAAACAGTGACCGGCAACCGAGTTAATGCCTCAAGCTTGACGGCACTACTCTTGCTGGTTGAGACGCGTGGCATCGTCTTTTTGCAGCAAGCGTATAATGCCCCGGCTTCCATACCGGCAGTCATGGCCACAGACCCGTTAGTTGCGATACCAAGTAATACTCTTCGAAATGATAACCCGATTGTAAGACGGGTGTTATCAGCAATCGCTATCATCATGATCGTCGGCCTGGCATTATTCATCACTTACATCGTACTGATTTCTCGCGCTTAGCTGTTTCATGGAAATATACGCTGGCGGTTTTATATATTTATAAGTAAATACCATTCGCGCTAATCAAAAGAGACCGTTGGTTCGGGAAACCAACGGTCTTCAATTGTGTTCAAAGTGGGCGTATTAACGCTTGGTGAACTGGCGTTGCTTGCGGGCGCCCTTGAGACCGAACTTCTTGCGTTCTTTTTCTCGAGAGTCGCGGGTAAGCAGATCAGCGCGCTTCAGCGTGTTCTTAAAGTCTTCGTTGAGAACAACGAAAGCTTTCGAGATACCGAGGCGGATCGCTTCGATCTGACCTTCGTGGCCACCGCCACTAACATGAGCGCTAACATCAAACTTGCCGGAGTTCTCTAGAACCTTGAAAGGTTGTTCGAGCTTAGCGAGAAGTGATGTGCTGTTAGCGAAGTACTCAGCGGCTGGCTTTTCGTTAACAAGGATGTTTCCCTTGCCACTTGTCAGTCGGACACGAGCGGTAGCGCTCTTGCGACGACCAAGGGCGTAGAAGTAACTATCTTTCTTGTCTGCCATGATTATTTACCTTCCTTGTTGTCTGTACGAACAGCTGACATGAGCGAAAAAGCTTCAGGCTTTTGAGCCTCGTGCTTGTGCTCGGCACCTGGATAAATCTTGAGTCGCAGTAGGCGGTCATCACGAAGCTTGTTGACAGGCAACATGCCGCGGATAGCGTGCTTAACGGCTTCCGTAGGATCGAGTTCCATTTGTTCCTTGAGGCTGCGCTCACGCAGACCGCCTGGGAAACCACTGTGGTGATAGTACATCTTTGTTTCTAATTTGTCGCCAGTAACTTTGAGATTAGCGGCATTGATGACAACTACGAAGTCACCACAATCGATGTGCTTCGTAAACTGTGGTTTGCTTTTACCGGTTAGTAGGATGGCAACTTGCGTTGCAACCCGGCCTAGAGTAACTTCAGAGGCGTCAACTATGTACCACTTGCGTGTTACATCAGTTGGCTTTGCACTATAAGTTTTTTGTGACATTATTTAGTCTCCTTTGCTGGAGCTGATGCTTTGACAGTCTTTGCGGCTGGCTTGGCTGCAGCCTTTGGCTCAGCTATGGTCGGCGTTGCTACTTTAGCCGCCGATTTGGCAACTGGCGCCTCATTAAGGTCATCGACAAAACTAACACGTGCGAGTTGAGCGTTATCACCACGGCGGGTGACGGTGCGAGTTACACGTAAGTGACCGCTAGTGCGACCGGCAAGTTTAGGTGCGATTTCATCAACAAGCTTGTGAGCGCTAGCAACCGTTTGCAAACCGCTCAGGACTTGGCGGCGGTTGTGCAAATCACCCTTCTTAGCTTTAGTAATGAGCTTTTCGACGTAAGGAACTATTTCCTTAGCCTTCGGCAGCGTGGTTTCTATAGTCTCGTATTTTACGAGAGAGTCGGCAAGGCCTTTCATGAGCGCTTCACGTTGGTCGCGCTCACGACCGAACTTTCTACCTTTATATCCGTGACGATGCATCTTAGAGCTCCAGTTCCGCTAGCTTTTCTTTGACTTCATCAAGAGCTTTGCTGCCGAATCCTTTGAGATCACGGAGTTCTGCATCGTTTAATGCAAACAGGTCTTTGATAGTATGGATGTCGTTATTTATTAGCGCGTTAGTCGTGCGAGCACTCAAGTTTAAGTCTTCGATAGAAGTGTTTAACGCGGTTGGCTCGTCACCTAAGCCACCATCAGCACTAATGCCACTTACATCGGCTACAGGAGCGGCGACGCGAGTTTTGCCAGCGAGTGAAGTGTATTGGTTAACAAGTATGGCCGACGCTTCTTCGAATGCATCGCGTGGGGTAATTGAGCCGTCAGTATCAACCGTCAAAAGCAATTTATCTAAATCAGTAATCTGGCCAACACGAGTGTTTTCGACCTTATAGCGGACACGCAGTACTGGGCTAAAGATAGCGTCAAGTGCGATGTAGTCGCTGGCTTTCTTAGCTGTACCTTCTTCGATAGTGCGGTAGCCGCGGCCAATTTCGACGGTTAGATCCATCGTAAGGCTAGACTTGTCGTCATCGATGGTACAAATAACGTGCTCTGGGTTAACGATTTCGACATCAGCGTTGGTCTGAATATCTTTGGCAGTTATGACACCCTTGCCCTTTTTGACGATGCGAATATTTTGGACTTCTTCACCGTATACTCGGAAGCGAACACCCTTTAGTGCAAGCATGATGTCGACGACATCTTCTTTTACGCCTTTGATGGTAGTGAACTCATGGGTAGCACCTTCGATTTTGAACGAGGTAACGGCTGCGCCGGAAATGCTGGAAAGCAATACACGACGAAGAGAGTTACCAAGTGTCATACCGTAGCCGCTGTGAAGTGGCTCGACCGCGAAGGTAGCGCTGTTAGCGCTGTGATCGTCAACGTTGACGAGTCCTGGTGTGTGAATGTGGTTTGACATACTCTGTAATTCCTCCCTTAGCGTGAGTAGTATTCTACGATTAATTGCTCTTTGATTTCTGGTTCAGCGTCATCGCGTACTGGCAGGCCGGTAACCGTGAAGCTGAGCTTCTTACGATCAACCTTGAGCCAGGCAGGGATGCTTGATGGAGCTGGACTAACATCATCGAGTTTCTTGAAATATTCGGTACCTTTGGAATGGTCACGGGCAATAAGCTCGTCACCTTCTTTAACACGGATCGATGGGACATCAACACGGGTGCCGTTCATCATAAAGTGACCATGAGTTACTAATTGACGCGCAGCACGGCGTGAAGGTGCGTATCCAGCGCGGTAAACAGCGTTATCTAAACGGCGCTCCAGTAAGAGCAGCAATGTTTCGCCAGATTGACCTTGTTTGCGAGTTGCTTCCTTCATAAGGTTAGAAAATTGCTTCTCGAGCAAACCATACAAACGCTTGACCTTCTGCTTCTCACGAAGTTGTAAAGCATACTGACTCTGTTTGTTGAGTCGCATGTTGTTACCGTGCTGGCCTGGCTTACCAGGACGCTTGACGAGAGCTTTGTGGGCCTTCGGGTGCAGAGCATAGCCTTCTCGGCGGCTCATCTTAACAATAGATTGAGTATCTCGTGCCATAGCTTAAATCCTCCGTGCTTTCTTCGGACGTACGCCACCGTGCTTTACACCGGTAACGTCCTTGATAGATTCAACAGCAATATCCATACCAGCCATCACGCGGACAGCTGAGTCGCGGCCAAGCCCGACACCCTTAATGAACACGTCAGCTTTACTGAAACCATACTGTTGCTTTGCAGCAGCAGCGGCTTTTTCAGCTGCAACTTGGGCGGCATAAGCCGTACCCTTTTTGGAGCCGCGGAAGCCGCAGGCACCAGCACTGCACTGAGTGAGGACAGCGCCTGTATTATCACTAAAAGTGATGATAGTATTGTTGAAGGTAGCTTGAACGTGAACTTGACCAAATGGGACTGATCGCTTGTTCTTTTTTTTCTTGCCCGCTGCTGGTACAGCCGCGGTAGTAGTTGTAGATGTATCTGCCATAATATATTCCTAAAGACCCTAGGTCTTAGATGCCACCTTTTTGGCCGTACCACCGACGGTAACCTTGCGGCCACGACGCGTACGAGCGTTCGTCTTGGTACGCTGACCACGACTAGGCAAGTTCTGACTGTGCCTAATGCCACGGTATGACTTGATTTCCTTTAAGCGCTTAATGTTACCAGTAACAATACGCTGCAACTCACCTTCTACGGTGTACGTTTCATTAATTATTTCCTGGATGCGACCGATTTCAGCGTCGGTCAAATCTTTGACACGAACTGTTGGTTCGACTTTTGCACCAGCTAGAATGTCATAGCTGCTCTTTGGTCCAATACCGTGAACGTAAGTAAGGCTAACCCAGACTTGTTTCTCGGTAGGGATTGTTACTCCGGAGATTCGAGCCATAATTAACCCTGCCTCTGCTTATGCTTAGGTTTAAGCTTGTTGATGACGTAGACCCGACCTTTACGACGGACAATAATGTCGTCAGGACTGATCTTTTTGACACTTGCACGTACTTTCATACGGATCATGCTCCTTTCAGAGTCAGACTCACTGCTTAGTTGATGAATTATTAACGTCCCTGAATATGTACAGAGTGGCTCTACCTATATCACTGGTACTACGTATGTACTACCGTCTAGATAAGTTGAGCTACTTTGTAAATGAACTAAGACTTGCGATAGGTGATTCTACCCTTACTGAGATCGTAAGGAGTCAACTCAACCGTTACGCTGTCACCTGGTACGATACGGATAAAGTGTTTCCGCATCTTGCCAGCGACATGAGCTATGATCTTATGGCCGTTTTCGAGTTCCACACGGAACTGAGTCCCCGGTAAGGTTTCTACAATTGTCCCTGTGAGCTCGATTACTTCCTTGTTGGATGCCATAAATATAACTAATTACTAACTATAGCAGACTTAACAACAGTTTGCAAAGGGTTTACTTTACTAAAGGATTGACCAAGCACGATACTGAGTTGATCACCGGCGCACCTAGCAGCAGCCATGTTGCAACTGAAACTTACATTCGGTCGTAGATTAGCACTTCTCAAGTAGTCTTCTTGCTGAAACGGCTAGCTAAGCGGTCCCGACGAGTCGGCTTACCGTTCGTATCATTATCATCGTCTGAGAAGAAGTCAGGCTGGCTGTATTGATCGTACGTGACCATAAGGGCCCGGGATTCGATAGCTCGCAGCGTCTGTAACGCAACTGACACCAGGATAAGGATACTAGTACCTCCGATACTGATGCTGGTGTTAATCCATATCTGAGCGATGATTGGCAATAGCGCTAGCACACCCAAGCTGAAAGCACCGAATAGTGTAAGGCGGTTGACGACCTTAGCTAGGTAAGTTTCTGTCTGAACGCCGGAGCGAACACCCTCTAGGAAGCCACCCTGCTTCTGAAGGTTCTCGGCGATTTCTTTAGAGTTAAAGGCAATGCTGGTATAGAAGAACGTAAATACGAATACCAACAGGAAGTAGACAATAGGATAAATGAATGGCTCAAAGCCGCCTTGAGCAAAAGTTGTGGCGGTTGGCGGCTGGAACCACTGGTACAAATCTGCACCCAATCGGGCTAAGTTAGCACTTTGATTACTTGCTAGCAGCTGCCCGACGTAGGTTGGTACGCTCAGGAACGCGACGGCAAAGATGATTGGTACTACGCCAGCTGTAATGAGCTTGACCGGAAGTACAGTTGTGATACCGCCGTACGCTCTGTTGCCTTGCACCCGCTTAGCGTAGTTGACCGTTAGGTTGCGCGAGGCTTCGTTAAGCATGACCACCGCCCAAGTAATGAACAGAAACGCTGCGCCCAGTCCCAGAGCATATACTAATGACTTCTCGTTGACTGGTAGACTCTGACCAAATATATTCCAGTGTTGGTCTTTGCCAAACACGCCGCTAAAGATACTAGCTAGGCTTGATGGTAAGCGGCTGACGATACCAACGGTGATCACCAGTGATATACCATTACCAATGCTCTGTTCTGTTACCAGCTCACCGAGCCACATCAGCAGCATAGAACCACCGGTGAGGGCACCGACCATAAGCACCCACTGTAATGGTGAGGTATTTGCGGTAATATCACCGACACCGCTCTGCTGCGATGCGAATTGACGAATCAGGAATATTGAACCAATTGACTGCACAATGGCTAATGGCAGCGTCAAAATACGGGTGTACTGATTGATTTTTTTCTGACCAAACTCACCTTCTTTATGTAGCGCCTCTAAGCGCGGTACGGCCTTGGTAAGGAGTTGCATAATAATGGAAGCGTTGATGTATGGCCCAAGACCGGCGATTAGAATCGAGAAGTTAGAGAGCGCTCCGCCAGATAGGACGTTCAGATAGCCCAGGAAGGATGACGAATTTGCGCTGAAAGCATTTTCTAAAACCTGCCGTAATGTATCGCCATTAGCAATTGGAACCGGCAGCTGGGCCAGTATACGGAACACGAGCAGTATACCAAGTACAGCAAAGATGCGCTTGCGCATGTCTTTGTGCCCTAGGCTGCGGGTGATAATTTTCCAGTTCATTCTAAATAGAGTTTCTCATTTGTCTTCTTCCGACGTAGTATACACGGTTTATGTCACCAGAGTAAGTATATGAGGTGATAATAAAAACAACGCCCCTTGTCTCATGCGTCAGTTACATGCTGCTTTGATTGCTAATCTGCAGTGGTGGGGACTTAATCGTTTACTACTCATTTATTAAATGTGAGAGAATGCACGCTCTTATAAGCTAACGCCTGTTTTATGGGCGCATTCATACTTTAATCAACTGGAGCTGAGACGAATGCTCACAAATTATTAGAGTAGAATCTGGCTACAAGTTCTGCGCAGTGTGTAACAAAAACAGCCCTTGACAGATGGGTGTAGAACACCTGGTTGTCAAGGGCTGTTGCGTAAATCTTCTATTGAGCTATCAGGCTTCTTTTTTGTTCTCAGGAGCTTTGCGGGACTTCGTAGAAGTGATTGGACGCTGGGTGCGTACTGTTTCTTCAAACGAGCCACCGACTTGCTGAATCAGTTCGAGCGCGCTAGCGCTAACAGAAGCCAGTTTAACGGTACCGCTTTTAGTCAATTCGCCTTTGCCACTGATGAGTTTTATCTTGGCATATGGGCTGCTAACTAGACCGGCGTCAGCCAGAACTTGGCTGTCGACGGTCTTGCCGCCGAATTGCTCAAGCTGTCCCGTGTGGACGTTCTCTGCCTTGGTGTGCAAGCTTTTGAAGCCAGGCAGCTTAGGTAAGGCTTGCATGAGGGGGTTTTGACCACCAGCGAAACCAGGTTTCGCCTTTGAACCAGTACGTGAGCCATAACCCTTGGTACCACGACCAGCGGTTTTACCCTGGCCAGCAGAAATACCACGGCCAACGCGCTTGGCTTGGCGCTGTTTAGTAGTCTTTAGATCGTTGAACTTCATTATTTAGACTCCTTGCTAGCTTTTGCTTCAGGCGAAGCCTTTGCTGCCTTGGCATCGGTTGCTGCAACTTTTGCAGGTGCAGTTTTCTCAGCTTTGACAACCTTTTCACTTTTTGGCTTGTTTACAGTCGTCACCCATTGGCTAGCTGGCACTAATGATTCTAATGCAGCAATAGTAGCGTAGGCTGTGTTGGCTTTGTTCGATGAACCAAGTGATTTACTGAGTGCATTGGTGACACCACCAACTTCGAGGATAGTGCGGACAACACCGCCCGCAATAAGTCCGGTACCAGCGCTAGCTGGACGAAGCAATATACGAGCACCTGAAACTTTTGCTTCAGTTTCGTGCGGGAATGTTCCCTTGTGTAACTTAACAGTGATGAAGTGCTTTTTAGCGACTTCAGTAGCTTTGGTAACAGCTGCGGTTACATCTGCTCCCTTGGCCATCCCAATACCGACGCGGCCCTTGCGATCTCCGACGACTACTAGCGCACGGAAGCGGAAGCGACGGCCACCCTTAACGACACGGGCGACACGGTCGATGTGTAGGGTGCGCTCGTCAAATTGCTTTTCTTCTTGAGGTACTTCTGGGCGACGACCGCCACGGCGATCATTGCCACCTCGGCCACCTTGTGGTCCACCTCGGCCTTGACCGGGAGCACCACCACGACCCTGTGGGGCTGGCGCTGCAACCGCAGCAGCTGGTGCAGTTGCGGTTGTTGCTGTAGTTGTTGATTCAGCCATGATTAGAACTCCAGTCCTGCGTTACGAGCGGCATCGGCTAGAGCCTTGACGCGTCCGTGGTAGAGTTTGCTACCGCGGTCAAATACTACCTTGTTTATTTTAGCGGCCTTAGCTTTTTTAGCAATCTCTGAACCAATCCAAGTAGCTCGTTCGCTCATAGTACCGGTAGCGGCTTTTTGGCCGACGGTTGAAACTGCGGCAAGAGTGGTGTGGGTATCATCATTAATGATCTGGGCGCTAACGTGCAGATTGCTCACGTGCACGCTTAAGCGTGGACGATCAGCGGTTCCCTGGACAGCAGTACGAACACGGTTCGCACGCTGCAGACGGTTGGCTTGCTTAGTGGTGAGTTTGCTCATACTACTTTTCCTTTCCTGACTTACCAGACTTACGGATAATGCGCTCGCCTTCGTATTTGATGCCCTTACCCTTGTAAGGTTCAGGCTTTTTAAGTGCCCGAATTTCAGCAGCGACTTGGCCGACTTGCTGTTTACTAATACCACTGACGGTGATGTTGGTGCCTTCGATAGCTGCGGTAACACCAACAGGCATTTTGAAGATAACATCATGGGAGAACCCAAGGTTTAGCTTAAGGTCCGCACCTTGTGCTGCCACGCGGTAACCAACACCATTGATTTCTAACTTTTTACTAAAACCAGTGGTGACACCAACAACCATGTTATTGATGAGGGAACGCATTAGGCCGTGCTTAGCACGGACTTTTGGATCATCGTTAGCTCGGGTTACTAATACCTCAGCACCTTCTTGCGCGACAGTAATGTCAGGCATAGTAAACTGCGTCAGCGTTCCTTTCGAACCAGCAACCGTGATGGTGTCTGGGTCGACAGTGATTGTCACGCCACTCGGTACTGCGATTGGCTGTTTTCCTACTCGACTCATATTATTCCTTTGTTCCTAATAAACTTTACAAATTAATTCACCACCGACTTGCTGCTTCTTGGCTTGGTCGCCAGTCATCAGGCCTTTTGAGGTACTGACAATGACGATACCACGACCGTGTTTAACAGTTGGGATGTCTTTGGCGGCAACGTAAAAACGGCGTCCTGGGGTACTCATACGAGATATTTCAGTGATTCGAGCGTTTTCGTGCTCATCATTAATCGTGATGACCAAAGTTTTACCTACAGTAGCGTCGTTTACTTTGATCTCGGTTAGGAAGTTGCTGTCTTTAAGCAGACGAGCAACTGATTCCTTAAGTTTGCTGTGCGGCAAACTGATTGTGTTCTTGCGAACAGCAATAGCGTTACGAATACGAGTTAACATATCTGCGACTGGGTCTGTGGATGTTGACATATTGGTTACCAACTCGCTTTCGTTACACCTGGGATTTCACCTTTGACGGCGTGCTCACGGAAACTTAGGCGACTGAGGCCAAATTGACGCATGTAGGCGTGAGGGCGGCCAGTTTCGAAACAGCGGTTCTTCCAACGTGTTGGGCTAGAGTTGCGAGGCAACTTGGCCAAACCTTCGAGGTCACCGAGTTCTTTTAGCTGAGCGCGCTTGGCGGCATACTGTATGATCATCCTTTGACGTTTCAGATCGCGGGCGATTGCTGATTTTTTAGCCATTACTTGTTCTCCTTCTCGAATGGCATACCGAATTTGGTCAGTAATGCCTTAGCGTGGGCTTGTTCGTGGGCTTTGATAACGAATATAACTTGCATACCGTGAACGGTAGTAGTCTCGTCGAATGATAGCTCTGGGAATACCGATTGGTCGTTAAACCCTAGGCTGTAGTTACCAGCTTTATCAAATGCCTTGCCGCTTACACCGTGGAAGTCACGGAGGCGTGGTAGGACGATGTTGATAAGTCGGTCGGCAAACTCGTACATCTTGTCACCGCGAAGGGTTATTTTGAGGCCGATCATGTTGCCTTCACGGAGTTTAAAACCAGCGATAGACTTCTTGGCGAAGGTTTCGACTGGTGCTTGACCAGTGATCTTCGTCAACGTGTTCTTGGCGGTTTCAATCATCTTTTTGTCGCCCATTGAACGGCCAAGGCCAATATTCAGGACGATCTTCTCTAGCTTTGGAAGCTGGTGGACATTCTTGAGACCAAGTTCCTTCTCAAGTTGTGGTACGAACTTAGTCTGGTAGTCGGATCGGAGACGAACCGTAGTAGCTTCGGTCTTCTTAACTGGTTTTGCAGCCTTTTTAGCTGTTGTGACGTCTGCCATTACTTGATCTCCTTTCCGGTGGTCTTAAAGATACGAGTCTTTGTACCATCTTCATTTACTTTCATACCAATGCGGCTAGCTTTCTTGGTCGTAGGCTCGAGGATCGAAACCTTACCAACCCAGATTGGCTTGGTAAGCTCAACGATGGCACCTTGTGGGTGTTCACGGTTAGGCTTAACGTGCTTCTTGACGATGTTGATACCTTCAACGGTAACTTTGTTCAGTGTTGGGTGGGTAGCAGATATTTTGCCAGTTTGGCCTTTGTACTTGCCGGCCCGAACGATGACGGTGTCACCTTTCTTCAAACGAATCTTAAAGGCTTTGATGCCTGTATTTGAGTTGCTCATATTAGAGTACCTCCGGTGCTAAGCTGATGATCTTGCTATAACCCAGGTCACGTAGTTCGCGGGGCACTGGACCAAAAATACGCGTAGCCTTTGGGTTCTTATCATCGCCAATGATAACGCAGGCGTTGTCATCAAACTTGATTGTTGAACCGTCTTTGCGACGAATCTTTTCGGCAGTGCGGACAACTACAGCGCGGACAACGGTCTTTTTCTTGACGTTACCGCTCGGGTTGGCCTGCTTGACGGTGCACACAATGGTGTCACCGACATGTGCATAGCGGCGTCGGGTGCCACCAAGCACACGAATACACAGTACTTCTTTGGCGCCACTATTGTCGCACACAGTCAAACGAGTTTCTTGCTGAATCATTAGTTCTTATCCTCGCTCTCTACGACTGGAGCTTTAGCCTTGGAAGGCTTGAGGCCACTGTCATCAGATTTGACAACAGACAGTGAATCTTCACGAAGCGCTGGTTTGTCGACAATGCGAGTCAGGGTAAAGCGCTTACGGGCGCTGAGCGGGCGGGTCTCGGCGATTTCTACCTTGTCGCCAATATGCGCATCGTTGTTCTCGTCATGCGCCATGAACTTTTTGCTCACGGAATACTGCTTGCGGTACAACGGGTGAGTCTTTCGGGTATGCACCGTGACGATGATAGTCTTATCAGCCTTATCACTCGAGACGGTGCCAATCATAGTTTTAGCCATTACTGGGCCTCCTTCACGAGCTGTTCGCTCAGTACTGTTAACATGCGTGCCAAATCTTTGCGCTTGCCACGTATAAGGCGAACGTTTTGGATTTCACCGCTACTCATCCGACGACGTAAGTCGGCGATTTCTTCACGGATTTTGGTGCTTTCGGTTGTCAACTCGGTGGTTGATAACTTGCGGATGTCGATGATTTTCATGATTATGACTCCTCCCGCATTAGGAACTTAGTCTTGACAGGTAATTTATGTGCTGCTAGGCGCATAGCTTCACGGGCAATTTCTTCAGTGACACCCTGCATTTCGAATAGGATGGTGCCGGCGCGAACTTTGGCGACAAAGAACTCAGGGTTACCTTTTCCGCTACCCATCTTGACGTCAAGAGGCTTACGGGTAACCGGCGTGTGTGGGAAAATGCGAATCCAAATTTTACCACCACGTTTGATGTAGCGGGTCATCGCCTGACGAGAAGCCTCAATCTGCCGACTCGTAATGCGCTCGTTGCCTTGGGCCTGTAAAGCGTAGTCACCAAAGGCGATGTAGTTGCCGCTAGTAGCGACACCACGGATTTTGCCCTTGCGAACTTTCCGGTGTTTAGTTCTGCTAGGAATTAACATACTATGCATCCCCCTTATAAATCCACACCTTAACACCTATTATGCCAGCAGCGGTCTTAGCTTTGACGCCAGCATAATCGATATCAGCACGGATGGTGTGCAAAGGCACTGAACCTTGAACTTCTTTTTCGGTACGGGACATTTCAGCACCATTAAGTCGACCAGCAACCTGGATGCGGATACCTTTAGCACCGGCGCGCATAGTTGCAGCTGCACCAGACTTGATAGCGCGACGGAAACTCATGCGACGCTCCAGCTGATGCGCGATGTTCTCGGCAACTAATTTGGCGTATAGTTCGCTTTTCTTGATTTCTTCGATGTTGACGCGGACGTCAGACTTGTAGATGCGCACAATAGCGTCTTTGAGTTCCTGTGCACCAGAACCACCGCGACCGATAACCACACCAGCTTTAGCCGTCATGATAGTAACGGTAACGAGGTTAGGTGTGCGATTGATGTCGACCTTGTTAATGGCAGCGCGGCTTCCCAACTTGTCGTGGATCATCTTACGAACCATTAGATCGGCTTT
Organism: Candidatus Saccharimonadota bacterium; assembly: GCA_014377695.1. Taxonomy (GTDB): domain Bacteria; phylum Patescibacteriota; class Saccharimonadia; order Saccharimonadales; family UBA4665; genus JACMPA01. The sequence continues at coordinate 103,071 of JACMPA010000009.1, read as the reverse complement.
GAGGTATGCAGCGTAATCACGCTTTGCGACAAACCATTTGCTGCGCCAGTCCTTGTTGACCTGAAGACGCATGCTGATAGGGTTTACTTTCTGACCCATGACTATGCCTCTTCTTTCTTAATGGCTGGCTTAACAGCAGCCGGTTTTTTAACTTCACGCATCTCACCGTCAACAACAACCTTGATGTGGGAGCTGCGACGCTCGAATGGCAGTGCACGACCGTGAGCGGCTGGGCGATAACGCTTCAGACGTGGACCATGGGTAACACTGATTTCGGTGATTTGCAGTGTTGCCGGTTTGTAGCCATGGTTGTGATCAGCGTTAGCCTGAGCACTCTTGATAGCTTTAATAACTGGTAGAGCTGAGCGACGAGGCGTGTGCTCGAGGATGACGATAGCATCAGCGACTGAGCGACCACGAACGAGCGCAGCAACGACTGCGACTTTACGGGGGCTCATGCGGACACCTTTAGCGATTGCTTGTACTGGCATAGCTATCTCCTACTTCTTCGCTAACTTACCGCCATGGGAGCGGAACTTACGGGTTGGACTAAACTCACCAAGCTTGTGACCTACCATGTTTTCTGTTACAAATACGGGGACGTGGACCTTGCCGTTGTGCACGGCAATTGTCTTACCGACGAAATCCGGAGAGATAGTCGAGGCGCGGGCCCAAGTCTTGATGATGGTACGGTCGTCATTACCGAGCGCAGCTACCTTCTTGGCTAGCTTGAAGTCGATAAACGGACCTTTCTTGAGTGAACGACTCATACTAGTTCTCCTCCGAGAGTGTTACGGTTACTGTCATCAGATTCTTTATGAATTCAGGGTGTTGAAGTGGCATCTGCACTGCAGTTTCTTTGAAAGTCTCAGCCATGATTATTTCCTCTTAGCCGCATGACGGCTCCTTACAATAAACTGGCTGGTATTCTTACGACTACGAGTCTTGAAACCGAGCGTTTTTTGACCCCAAGGTGTGCGTGGATCTTTACCCATACCATGACGACCACCGTCACCACCACCATGTGGGTGATCAGCTGCGTTCATGACGACACCGCGGACACCTGGGCGAATACCCATATGACGCGAACGACCGGCTTTACCGATTTTAACGTTTTGGTGTTGCTCATTACCGATAACACCCATTGACGCAGTACACTCAAGGTTAATTAGGCGCACTTCACCACTAGGCAATCGGACTTGGGCATAGCCGTTTTCTTTGGCCATCAGCTGAGCACTGTTGCCGGCGCTACGCACCATTTGGGCGCCACGGCCCGGTTGCATTTCGATGGCGTGGATCGTGCTACCAATTGGGATATTCTTCAGGCGAAGGCGGTTACCAGATTCGATAGCTGCGTCTTCGGCAGCATGGATCTTCTGACCAACCTTCATGTCCTTAGCGGCCAAGATGTAATGGTAGATGCCATTTGGTTCTTTGATACGGGCAATACGAGCTGAACGGTTAGGATCATACTCGATGTGCTCGACCGTGGCAACTGTGCCGATAGCTAGGTTAAAATTCACGATACGATAGAATTTCTTAGCACCGCCACCCTTGTGACGAACCGTAATGCGTCCGGTGTTGTTTCGACCGCTACCGCGCTTTTGAGCAACAAGCAATGAACGTAGTGGTTTCTTAGTCGTAATGTCACTAAAGTCCTGGCTGGACATGCCACGGCGACCAGGAGTAGTCGGGTTATATTGTTTAATCGCCATTACTTCTTCTCCTTTGCGGTCTTCTTCGCTGCTTTGTCGGCAACTTTGGCGGCAGCCTTGTCGACCTTGACTTGAGTTGCTTCAACCTTGGCATCTTCTTCTTCGATTGCGGCGAAGATTGGGAGCGTGTTGCCCTCAGCGAGTGTTACATAGGCTTTTTTGAAGTCGGATTGGTGACCAGCGACAGCCTTGCCACCTTTGTATACAGTGCGCTTAGCTTTGCCAGGGATGTTAGCAACGTTGACGCTTTTGACTACAACTTCGTACTGCATCTCGACAGCGTGAGCGACGCTGTGTTTATTAACATCGTTTGGCACATCAAATACGTACGTGTTGCTCATCTGGCTTTGGCCGTAGGCCTTTTCGCTCATACGAGGCTTCAGGATGATTTGCTTATACATTACTTGCTCTCCTTTGCAGCAGCTGGTTTGACAGCTTTCGCGTCAGTCTTGAGCCATTCAGTGACAACTTCCAAAGCCTTTTGACTCATGACAATCTTGTCGGCGTTCATGACATCAAATACGTTCACATAGTGCGCGTGCGTCGCTTTAACACCAACCAAGTTGTTTGTGGCGCGTTGGACGAGTGCGTCTTTGTCGCTTACGACGAGTAAAACTCGGCCAGTGGCTTCAATTTTGCTAAGGAACTTAGCGGCTGTAGCGGCTTTGCCATCTTTGGCATCGAAGTCTTCGATGATGATTAGCTTGCCACTTTCGTTGGCTAGGCTCAAAGCCTGGCGAATCGCGGTGCGCTTAGCTTTAACGTTTAGATCTTTGCTGTAGTTTTCGTTACCGGTAGGACCGAACACGATACCACCACCGCGCCAGATTGGGTTACGGGATGAACCGAAACGAGCACGACCAGTACCCTTTTGCTTCCAAGGTTTTTTACCACCACCACTGACCAGACCGCGAGTTTTGGTGACAGCGTGATTCTCACGTCCGTTAGCTAGATAGGTTGTGTACGCTTGCTTCAATAGCTCGTGGTTAGCAACTTCGATGCCGAAGATGCTGGTGTCGAGCTTAGCTGCAGTTGTAGCTTTAGTACCGGCTTTAGTATAAGTAGGAGTCGTCACGTTTGTCATGATTAGTTAGCTCCCTTCAAAATTACGATGCTCTTACGTGGACCGGGTACGGCACCGGTAACACCGATAACGCCAAGTTCCATGTCAACTAGAGCGACCTTGAGGTTTTGAACAGTAACCTGTTCGTGACCCATTTGGCCGGCCATTTTCTTACCTTTGAGAATGTGCTGGGGGTACATTGAACCAATTGAACCTGGTTGACGGGTATTGCCCTTACCACCATGTGTCTTACGCTGGCGGTGGAAGTTGTGGCGCTTGATAGTACCAGCCCAACCTTTACCTTTGGAGGTGCCAGTAACGTGCACGACGTCACCAACAGAAAAGACCTCGGGGCTGATAGTTTCACCAACCTTGAGGTCTTCAGTTATTTCGGCAACGCGAAATTCGCGCAGCACCTTTGGCATTGCTTCTACAGCTATACCAGCTTTTGCAAAGTGGCCCTGTTGCGGCTTGGCGACACGGTGCGCCTTTTGTTCTTCAAAACCAAGCTGAACGGCGGTGTACCCGTCGGTATCAGTGGTTTTGACCTGCGTAATGACGCAGGGACTAGTGGAAAGCAAGGTAACGGCTTGCACAACGCCATCTTCTGCGATGGTGCTGGTCATGCCAACCTTTCGAGTAATCAACGCTTTCATAGTGTCCTTACTGTGTTAATGAGCTGCTCCGAGGAGCACCTCTGTTTGAATAAATATGATCAGGCCTGAGCATAAAAAGCCTTGGCAACTAGTGGTTTCTACCCCTGTTACAACCTGTAACGAGATGACCTTCTCAGTGAACCAAGTACAACTAAACTCTTTTGATACCGTTACAGATTAGCACGAATTACTTACCCCTGTCAAGCTGTTGCAAATTCTACTATAGGGCTAGACTGCGTCTTCACGGAAACTGACATATTTTTTGCCAACTGCTTGCACGTAGTGCGCTGATATAGGGATAATATCTTTTGTTACGCCATCACGACTCTCGATCGCGCTCTCAAACAAGTTACCCGCTAAGCGTGCACCAACTGTATCATTCAACTTCATGTTACCCGTGCCTTCAATATCACGGCCATGTCGAGCGTGCTCAAATGCCTGCGAACAATCTTGCAATATGCGTTTTCTAAGTGTGGCATCAAGCGCGTCCATAACCAATAAACCGATCGATTCCTTAAATATAACTAAGTCAGATTGACCTGGTACATAGATATCTGCAACGGGTCGACGTCTTCGTATGACTGAATAATGAAAATCTATCAGTGCCGAGACACCGAGCTCTTCGCCAATAAACACATCGTGCGTCATCAACCTCGTTGAAGGTTCTGGCAATTTGTATTGAGGAAGTAGTAAATAGCCCTTGTCGTAACTATCGACGTAACTTACCCGGGCATCATCAAACATTTCCGATTGCGGATCATAAATTGTCATACGAACATCCGGGTTGAGGGATAAGACGCCGCGCGGAATACTTCGTGCCATCCTATCAAGAGGTCCGGTTACATTCCAGTCTCCTGATTGGCGAATCCCACCCAATTCTAATGAGACATGTTTAAATTGCTTGCTGGCAGGCAAATCTTCATGATTAACAAAAGTATCATGTGATGTTTTACTAAACCACATGATGAAATCGCTGACTTTTTTTGATCTGCCGGCAAAATTGTCGTACTCCGAGCGTAGTATGCCTGCATCGCCTGCTGAGTCCCTTGTGCCAATATTTAGTATTCCACGATTTGAAGCTTCATGCATGTCACGATAGCTGTGATTAATGAGTGTGGCTGTGTCAATAGCCGCAGCTAAGTCAGGTAGGTTAATTTCATCTTTACCAAATTCGAAATAGCGTTCTGCTAATGCTTTTTGCTGAAGTTCATCTACCCGCTCTGAATAACCCTTAATCCAAGTGTCTTGATTAGGGTGCTCAATGCCGTATTCATATTGCTCACACATATTTTCTGCTCACATAAAAACCGCAACCTACCGAAGGTAATTTGCGGTTTTTATTTTAATTTACTTTCGCGTTATATTACATTTTAATTTCGACGTCGCAGCCGGCTGGGAGGGAAAGGTTCATCAGGCTATCAATGGTCTTTGGGGTTGGCTCGAAGACGTCGATGAGACGCTTGTGAACGCGCATCTCAAATTGCTCACGACCCTTTTTGTAGACGTGCGGACTCTTGACGACGGTATAGGTGCTTTTACGAGTCGGCAGCGGAATTGGGCCAGCAAGAGTTGCACCTGTACGAAGAGCAGTGTCGACGATCTGCTTGGCAGCTTGGTCAATAACCTTGTGATCATACGCCTTTAGGCGGATACGAATTTTTTGTTTTACATTAGCATCTGGTGTTTTGGCATCAGCCATGATGAATACTCCTTAAGTACTGCTTTGTCGTAACCTCTTCGCGGAGTGAATAGTGACCGGACGAGTTCTCAACAAAATGTTATTAGTACGTTGATTATACAACAACTTTTAGTATATGAGAAGTATTTCTTATGAAGCCACGTTTCATAAGTCGTCTGTGAGCCGTTTTGATGCACTGCGCTAAGCAACCAGTAGCGTGGATTGCCTATTGATTGCTTATTCATAGTCCGACAGGTGAGTTGATTCGGCGCAATACTCATTTATAAGGACGCCCCGTGTCAAACTTGTGGGTTAAGGGTAAGGTCTAGGTACGCATTATCGGTACAATACACTCACTGGCGGGATTGGCGTAGTCTCACGCAGACGTGCTGTACGACCATTAGAAACATGCATCATTTAGGTACTATTATGCCATAATGCGTCAAATCTGTCGGTGCATGCCCTTGGCGACATTACATTTCAAACATCTTTTTGATGCGCTCTTTAACAGGGGCTTTTTTTGCTTCTGGAACTCCATGCCTAAATTCGGCTAGCATCGTATCGAGGAACTCATCTATCTCGGAATCGGACATGTCGTCAACATCTTTTGCATGCCGACCACCGTCATATTTGTAATTGTGAGTGGAAGTTTCAGCCCGCAAACTATGCACCGTATCGTATGCCGCCTTGCCGGTTGTGCTTTTGAGACAGGTATACGCGGCGTTTAAATGTTCCATCATAGCGGTCGAACCGCCTGCGTCTGGATGATGCTCTTGGGCTTGCTGTAAATAAGCATTCCTAATTTCGCTAGAATTAGAAGTAGGGCTAATTCCCAATAATTTGTAATAGTCGACAAACACATTGTCATTTTTTGCACCCATGCGTACCAGTATATCAAGCTTAGTTCAAACTCTATCGCGATAACAAAATAGAGCGCCATTACTGGCGCTCTATTAGAATCTAACAGAATTAGATCAGTTGGTAGTAGTTACTAATTACTTGTTGATTTTAGTAACAACGCCAGCACCAACGGTGCGACCACCTTCGCGGATAGCGAAGCGTAGACCCTGCTCCATAGCAATAGGAGCAAGTAGTTTTACCTTAAAGGTGATGGTATCACCAGGCATGACCATTTCTTTGTCAGCTGGAAGCTCAACTTCACCAGTTACGTCCGTAGTACGGAAGTAAAACTGTGGCTTGTAGCCCTTGAAGAATGGTGTGTGACGACCACCCTCTTCTTTGTTTAGGATGTATACTTCAGCATCGAATTCAGTGTGCGGTGACACGCTACCTGGCTTACAGATAACCTGACCACGCTCAATATCATCACGCTCAACACCGCGGAGCAGAATACCGACATTGTCGCCAGCCTGACCTTGGTCGAGGTTCTTTTTGAACATTTCTACGCCGGTTACAACAGTTTTACGGGTGTCTCGGATACCAACAACTTCAACTTCTTCGTTGACCTTGACGATACCTTGTTCGATACGACCGGTGGCAACGGTGCCACGACCCTTGATTGAGAAAACATCCTCGATTGGCATGAGGAATGGCTTGTCGAGTTCGCGCTTTGGCTCTTCAACGAATGAGTCGAGAGCGGCAACGAGTTCCATGATAGCGTCTTCTGATTCAGGATCTCCAGCGAGAGCCTTGGTAGCAGAACCGCGGATGATAGGCGCATCTTTGTCGAAACCATTCTTCTCGAGCAATTCACGAATTTCTTCTTCGACGAGTTCTACGAGGTCTGCGTCGGCGAGGTCCATCTTGTTCAAGAAAACGAGGATGCTTGGGACACCAACTTGCTTAGCAAGCAGAACGTGCTCACGAGTTTGTGGCAAAGGACCATCGTTAGCACCAACAACAAGGATGGCACCGTCGATCTGGGCCGCACCGGTAATCATGTTCTTGACGTAGTCGGCGTGACCTGGCATGTCGACGTGTGCGTAGTGTCGTTTTTCTGACTCATATTCCTGGTGAGAAGTAGCGATGGTTATACCACGGGCCTTCTCTTCAGGTGCGTTGTCGATTTCGTCGTAGTTCTTTGGAACGTTGACTTTGCTAGGAAGACGCTTGGCAAGCACGTGTGTGATTGCAGCTGTCAAAGTAGTTTTGCCGTGGTCAACGTGGCCCATAGTACCAACGTTAACGTGAGGCTTGGTGCGGTCGAATTGATCTGCCATAAGCTGTTAACTCCTTGATTATTACTTAAACTTACCTACTTGTACATCCAGTTCTTTTGCACGAGTATATTAGAACTTTGTGCAAAGTTACTGAGTAAGTATAAATAAAGCTAAAGTCTTTGTAAAGAGTAATGCTCGACGTATTTGCTACTTTTTTACTTCAGAATATTGGTGCCTGCCTTAAGCTTGTGAGTGGAAAGATTTATTACGGGCAATTTCGGCAAGTTCAACATATCGATTATAACGGGTCGTTAGCTCTGTAGGCGTCGTTATGCCTTGTTGCTCAAGCTCCATCATTTCATATAATAATGATTTCGATAGCCGACGATAGCCGATAATTTCTGTACGTATCTCTGGGGAAATAGCCAGTGAATCATTTGAATGATTGAGCCTATCATTGAGCTTATGTGGGTGGCCTTCAGGCAAGAAGGCGCTGGTATCGACTAAGACTGGGTTCATTGCATCTGATTCAGTTGTAAATGTATATGATTCTGCGCTACTCATACTTTATGCTTTCTGTTTACGTTGATTACGATTAAGCTCGCAATTACTTACAATTACAAGCGATTAAATAATTTCTTCCTTAAGATGTGTTAGGTAACCAAGCACGCCAAACAGCAAATGAACACCCAACCATACCCCGATAATTACTAAATATTGTGAAAGATGGAGCCGAACAAGGATGAGGCTCAAGATTATGCCTCCCAAAATGAAGTCTAGTTGGTCATATGGAAACCAGCTTTTGCCCGAGGGGATATCCAACTGACGCTTACAAAAGCTGCCAACAGCATCACCGACAACGGCGCCGAGGCTTATAAGCACCGTTGTCACCAAAAACTTGTCAACCGGAAAGCTCTCCGGATAAAAGTTTTGAACAAAAGTACTGTGGTTGTAGATAGCAACTTGCACTAGACCCCAGAGACTACCACCAATCCAGCCAGCCAAAAAGCCCCGCCAAGTTTTATGATCGCCCAGGATACGACGGCCTCTCCACGTTTTACCGCCGTCCATTGGCGCACTCCACGCCCGCATGCCAGGCGCGTGCGCCGCTAACACTGGTATAAGCGTGGCCACGCCAGCCGACCAAAACAACCATAGTGCAAACAATATTTCATGGACTAGCATAGCCACATTCTAGCATGAGTCTGCAGCGGCTCGTGCTACTGTATTTACATGAAATTACATCGCGCTAATGGGAACGATTGGGATGAGGTCGCAATCGCCGATCGTACCGTTTGGCAACGGTATGCTGCTCGCACCCAAGGCTACATTACGCCAGCTAACGCCGTTACGATATTTGGGAGCTTTATCGCTCTCACCGGACTCTACGTATTAGCATTAGACGTCAACACAATGCTCGGAGTCAGTTTGTTATTGGTTGGCAGGTTGGCTGACTTATTTGACGGCGTTGTTGCCGACTATACTGGCACCAAGAGCCCGATAGGCGAGGCGGTGGACGCCACCGCCGATAAAGTCGTATTAGCCGCCAGCGTCATGACTTTATGGATAATCCAGCTGTTACCGACGGCTGTCTTTGGCTTTTTGGCCCTACATGCGGTGTATAATGTTCTGCTCTTTGGTTGGGCACTCTTTACTGCTCAGCGGTTACATCCGTCGCGCAATGGCAAGCTAGCTGCGGCTCTCGAGTGGGTCGTAGTACTATTGTTTGCTAGTGCGCTTGGTATCGGCGCAGGATTAACTCGGCATGCAATACTGGGTCTAGCTTGGATTGGCTTTGTCGCTTTCGTCATATTTGCGGTACACAGTAGCCAAGCCTATACGACAGACCTAAGGAAAACATCATGACCCAAAAAACTAATCGACTTACCAGTTGTCTACTTATAACCAACCCCAAAGGCACTAGCTACCGCTGGAGCCGTCATTACGAATCACAATTAAAAGAGACCTATGGTGATCATAATTTTGAGTTATATCGATTAACATCTAAAGATTTTGATTCACCAAAGAAGCTTCGCGCTAGATTGGCACAGCTGGATAAGCAATGTTTGTTGGCCGTATTGGGTGGCGATGGTACGGCCAACTACGTTTTAAATCAGCTACAAAAATGTGCATCGTCCTCGGCTGTACAGGCTACTATTCTGCCACTCTGGGGGGGGAACGCGTGCGACTTGGCGTCTATGGCTAATGGCAAGCGGCGCACGGACATTCGGCCACTATTGCACCAAGGTGAGCGAACCGAGATGCATCCGATGCAGTACCACTTGAAACTTGGCAAAGTAGAAGAGTCAGCGTATGCCATGTGCTACGTCAGCTTCGGTGCGGTGGCCTTTGCCGCTAATGCGCTCGATGAATCCAAGTTAGTTACCGCTACTACCCGCATTGCCCCGGCGCGGTTCATCTCCGAAATGATAGTAAGCTTAATAGCCCTGCAGCGTGCTCAACGATTTACTACCACACAAACAAACCAAGAAACTACGATGTACGACCTATTGCTGGTGAATGGACCACGGATGGCGAAAGTCTACCGCACACCGGCAGATTTAACCAAACCGGGTTTTGTCGAAGTAAGAGTACTACGTAAGTACCCCGTACTATTTACGCACCTGGCTCACCTGACTCGTAGTTGGGTTAAGGGCAGTACCGTCAAAGACCGCTCATTTAGGCTTGAATCCGACACTTGGATGCAGTTTGACGGCGAAGTCCGTCAATTAAAAGCTGGCACTACCGTGTCGGTAGTGCCAGCTGATCAGCCATTGTATTTGTTAGCAACCACCGCCTAAGCAGCGCAAATCTTTGTATAGAATAACTGACACGGCCGCCATGGCCGTGTCAGTTTTAGACCACTTGTAGTGGTGGCTTATGTCTGGAGTGTTATTTGGCGTTTTTGGCTATGATAGCCTCAGCGACATGGCTCGGCACGTCGGCGTAGTGATCTAGCTCCATACTTGAACTAGCGCGGCCTTGTGTAGTGCTACGCAAGTTAGTTGTGTAGCCAAACATTTCGCCCAGTGGTACAAAGGAGGTGATTTCCTTGATGCCGGTGGTTAAATCTTCCATCGACTCGATGCGACCACGCTTAGAGTTAAGGTCACCAATCACGTCGCCCATGAATTCTTCAGGGGTTACAATGACAACCTTCATAACAGGCTCAAGCAGCACTGGTCCAGCGTTTTTCACACCGTTCTGGATAGCCATTGATCCGGCGATTTTGAAGGCCATTTCGTTGGAGTCTACTTCGTGGTAGCTTCCGTCGTACAGCTCGGCCTTAACATCAACCACTGGGTACCCAGCGATAATGCCGTTTTTAAGTGCTTCTTCGACACCTTGCTGGACTGGTTTGATGTATTCACTTGGAACAACACCACCCTTGATTGAGTTAATAAACTCAAAACCAGCACCTTGTTCGTTCTGGGACACTCGAAGCCAGACGTCACCATACTGGCCACGACCGCCAGATTGGCGAATGAACTTACCTTGTACTTCGACACCGCTTTTGCGGATTGATTCACGATAGGCAACTTGTGGCTGACCGATGTTGGCCTCCACGGTAAACTCACGCTTCATACGATCAACGATGATCTCGAGGTGCAACTCACCCATACCGGAAATGATAGTCTGACCAGTTTCTTCGTCAGTGTGGACGCGGAATGTTGGGTCTTCCTCAGCCAAGCGCTGCAACGCAATGGACATCTTTTCTTGATCGGCCTTGGTCTTTGGCTCAATAGCGATTGATACTGGTGGATCTGGGAAGGTAATGTTTTCGAGGACGATTGGGTTGTTTGGATCACAGAGTGTGTTGCCAGTTGTTGTGCCCTTGAGGCCCACAATGGCGGCAATGTCACCTGAACCAACTTCGGTTACATCGGTACGCTTGTCGGCTTGCAATCGGACAATCCGGCCAACACGTTCTTTTTCCCCAGTTGAACTGTTTAGCACATAAGAGCCGGCCGTGATTTTGCCGGAATACACGCGGAAGTAGGCTAGCTTGCCGACAAATGGATCAGTCGTAATTTTGAAGGCTAGCGCTGAGAATGGTTCTGTTTCGTCGTGCTTACGTTCAATTTCATCACCCGTTTTGGGGTGAGTACCCCAAGTGTTACTTCGGTCGTTTGGTGCTGGCAGGTAATCGTTTACGAGGTCGAGGACCTTTTCAACCATCACACCGCGGCCATCACCACCAGTTACTACAAAGAATTTGCCAGTTAAAGTTGCGGTGCGAATAGCTTGTTTGATTTCGTCGGTCGTCAAACCTTCCTCGCCAACTTCAAAGTACTTCTCGAGCATGACTTCATCTTCAGCAACGGCGTTCTCGATAAGGAGACTGCGGTACTTTTTAGCTTGGTCGAGCATATCTGCTGGAACTTCGCCTTCTACTAGTTCCTTGTCATGGAACTCGGCGTAGGTATAGGCTTTCATATCAACGAGGTCGATAACACCGTTAATGGCCTGTTCGAAGCCAATAGGCAGGTGGATTGGGAAGGCATGCTTGCTCAAGCGGGCGTGAATTGTATCGAGTGATTTATAGAAGTCACCACCGGTTTGATTAATTTTATTGATAAAACAGAGGCGAGGCGTACCATATTTATCGGCTTGGCGCCACACGGTCTCGGACTGCGATTCCACACCCATTTTGCCATCAAATACCACAACGGCACCATCTAGTACACGGAGAGACCGTTCAACTTCAGCAGTGAAGTCAATGTGCCCTGGAGTGTCAATAATGTTAATTTGGTGACCCTTCCAAAAGCAAGTAACGGACGCAGCAACAATGGTAATACCACGTTCACGCTCTTGGGCCATCCAGTCGGTTGTTGTTTCACCTTCGTGAACAGCACCAATCTTATGACTCAAACCGGTGCGGTACAAAATACCCTCCGTAGTAGTGGTCTTACCGGCATCAATGTGCGCGATAATACCTAGGTTACGAATATCTTTCATTGGTGTTTTCTTGTCTGCCATAATTTCGCTACATGTCCTTACGCGTTAAAAGTTGATTCGACCGGGTGACTTAGCGCTTAATTTGCATAAAATCAAGACAACGAAAAACACCAGCTTTGCATACAGTGTACCATTATATCCCCCTGTTACCTACTACACAACAACTAAGAGTTAACGCACCTGCCATAGACGATTCAGCATGTGAGTTGTCGCTTCCGAAACCTGTAGACTTTGAGTAACAATACTGGCCTGTAAATATCCATGGACCGCAATGGCTGCTGCCACTTCCGCAAGCTTTATAGCCGTAGTGTGCTTATCCGTCTCAGCTGTCATTTGCTCAGCTGTAATCTGAGCTGCAACGTAACCTCGGTTGTCGTGAGTACCCCTTAGTGGCAGTGCCACGACGATACTCCGATGGTCCGCTAGACTATGATCTCGCCCTGAAAAGACTACAGCTCCCACCAGCTCGCCTCTAACGCGCTTTTGATCAAGCGATAAAGTCCTGTCTAGTTCAAAGAACATGCTACGGCCGCGCGGAGCCAACCGACTGATGTATGGGTTGCTCGACCGCGTACTAGCTTCCCTATCCAACGGGTGCACCCAAACATGACTCTGTACGTCATGAATGGTGGTTATTTTAGGCCGTAAGAAGGACATTGTATTCCTCGGTTAGGTTCAGGTTAGGTACGTGCGAAGTGAGCAAAGGCGCGGTTAGCGTCTGCCATTTTATGTGTATCCTCACGCTTCTTAACAGCGGCACCAGTGCCGTTGTAGGCGTCCATGAGCTCAGCGGCGAGGCGATCAGCCATACTCATACCCTTACGAGAACGAGCAGCCGCGATGAACCACATGATAGTCAAGTGATTTTGGCGTTGGCCTTTTACTTCAAAGGGAATCTGGTAGTTAGCACCACCAACACGGCGAGAACGAGTCTCGACACCTGGTTGGATGTTCTTTAGAGCTACTTCAAAGACTTCGAGAGGACTTTCGACTTTGAGTTTGGCTGCTGATTTTTCCATAGCAGTGTATACCAATCGCTCGGCAAGTTGTTTTTTACCATTCAACATGACACGGTTAATGACCTTTTGGACCATTACACTGTTGTACACGCGGTCTGCTGGGATGTCGCGAACTAACGCTTTAGTCTTTTTCCTGGGCATTATTTGCTCTCTTTCTTGGCACCGTATTTACTACGGCCTTGTTTGCGGTTAGCGACACCTTGAAGGTCGAGCGTACCACGTACAATGTGATAACGCACACCAGGAAGGTCCTTTACGCGACCACCACGAATAAGTACAACAGCGTGCTCTTGCAGGTTATGACCTTCACCACCAATGTAAGCCCAGACTTCGTAGCCGTTGCTAAGGCGCACACGAGCAACCTTACGCAGGGCGGAGTTAGGCTTTTTAGGAGTCTTGGTAGTCACCTTGACACAAACACCGCGCTTTAGTGGGCTTGGCTTCTCATAATTCTTGGTCTTGAGATTGTTAGTAACGCGTTGCAGTGCTGGTGACTTACTTTTGTCACTAGCTTTGCTACGCGGTTTGCGCACTAACTGATTGATTGTTGGCATTGATACTCCTTTAAAGTTGTGACCTTACTGCTGCATACGAATGCCTACGTACGGCTCGGATCACTTAATTTACTATCCCACCTTATCAGATGGCGTAACTTTACGCAACTACGGGCAGTAAATTATGACATACATTTGCAGTATGTATAAATTGGGAGTATTGTCTGTCGATTATAAGGAGAGGTTCATGACAAACAAAATTCGACCTGACAGCTATGAGAGAAGTAACAGAATGAAAAGAGATGTGGCTTTGTTGGGACTGACACTACTCATGTGCGCCCATGGCTGGCAGTTCAATTCGCAGGAAGAGTCCGAGAACGATTCTATGCCCTTAAATTCTGCAGCTGATTCGACGATCAGATTTAGAAATGTTGTGATTGACGGCAACCCGGAGAGAGTAGCTATCAGGCCCAACGATATAATTACAGTCACTTATGCTTGTGTGGTTCTGGGAACTACTGAAGGATTGATTGTCATCAACGGCGAGAAAGACAACTTTGATACTAATACGGGAGACTTCAGTTTGAATACTGATCATCCTGCTTGTGAGGATGGCAAACTTACGAAGGTAGACATACCAGTCCTGCCTTGAGCGTATATCTGATGAGCTTGTGAAGATATCTTCCAACTATTTATATTTAAAGCCATAAGCATCGATGCCCAACGTGTGCGCACCGTAAAACAACCTTACGTTTCCAATGAAGCTTGTAGCAAGAAACTTAATCATAAAGTGCCGAAAGTCCAGATAACAGAGGAGGCATTTGACAGGCCGGCTGCCACACCCGCTGTCAAGAGCCTCTATTCGTAATGGCGTCGTAGAAGGCAATGCGATTTGAGTTAGCCAACATGTATACATCGTAAGTATTAATAGTCATAGCTGATTCATGTGCGGGATCTTTCGGCTCCGCTCAGGATGACATTTCATATTATATAACAAAACAGCCCCTTGACAACTAGGTGTACTATACCTGCTGTCAAGGGGCTGCTCACCTCTGTAAAAACAGAGGTGGCAATCCAGTGGATTACATGTCTTCTTCGACGAGGGCGAGGTCGGCTGCGTCAGCAGTGGCATCGACATCGTCGTCTTCGTCCGGTGTAACACCAGTACCAACTGGAATCTTACGACCCAAAATGACGTTTTCCTTGAGGCCGTACAGTTTATCGACGCGGCCACTAGTTGCGGCAGCGATTAGGACACGGGTAGTGTCTTGGAACGATGCAGCACTCAGGAACGAATCAGTCGAAAGCGAGGCTTTGGTTATACCTAACAACAACTGAACCGGCTTAGCTGGGTTTTTGCCTTCAGCCAGTAGTGCTTCGTTAGCGTCAGCGACAGCGAGCTTACTCACGACGTCACCAGTTACGAAGTCGCTATCGGCAGCTTCCTCAATCTGAACACGGCTGAACATCTGACGCACGATGATTTCCAGGTGCTTGTCGGCAATGTTCTGACCTTGCCCGGCAAAGATACCAAGAATCTGGTTCATGATGTAACGTTGTGTCGCTTCAACTCCTTGGAGGCGCATCAGTTCTTGCAGGTTAATTGAACCGTTGGTTAAGCGTTGGCCGGCAGCGACGTTATCGCCATCCTTAATCTGAATCTGCTTATAGCCAGGAACCTCGTACCGCAGGACACTCTGTTTGGTTGGACTAATGACGACGGTCTTTTTAGTGATGTCGACTTTGCCAGCCATAGGTGCGATGAGTGGCTCTGATCCATCTTCGAGAGCAGCAACGACATCACCGATGGCAACATCTGAACCACTCGCCAGGTGGGCTTTGCGCTCACCGAGTTCGATAGTAATCGTTTCATCATCATCAGCTGTAACCTGAATGACGTAATGATCACCCTCTTCCCAGACGTTAGCTAAGCCACTGATCTCAGTTAAGTACGCTTGACCCTTAGGTTGGCGACATTCGAACAATTCCTCAATACGTGACAGGCCTTGTGCGGTATCGTCTGCCAGGACAGCGCCAGAACGGTGCTTAGAGTCGAGTGACAGCTGAGTACCAGGCTCACCAATAGATTGAGCAGCGATAACTCCAATCGGGTGACTTTTAGCTACTAGCAAGCCGGTAGCTGGATCAACACCATAGGACTTCTGAGCCACACCACGAACGGCGCTACAACTAAGGCCACTCATGATCTTGATACCATCAAGAGCTTCATCGGCAGCCAGCTTTTCTGCAATGACGCGGGTAATAGCATCACCGCGCTTAGCAACACCCTTGACGTTTTCAGCAAGGTAACGACCTTCCAGTCGTGAGGCGTAGCTGACACCAATTTCTTCGGCATCGGCGCGGAGCATTGCAAATCCTGGGTCTTGGGTTTCATCGTCAATGGTAAACACGTCTTGGGAGACATCAACTAATCGACGAGTCAAGTAACCAGCATCAGCAGTCTTGAGCGCGATATCGATCAGCGCCTTACGGGTACCACGGGTACCGGTAAAGTATTCGAGTGGGTCGAGCCCATGGACATAGCCGGACTTGATAGGTAACTCGATGGCTTGACCGGATGCATCGGAGAAAACTCCAAGCATACCGACGGACATTTTCATCTGAGAAATGTTACCACGAGCACCAGAAGTGATTGCGATAGCCATTGAACTGTCGCGACCGACCATTTGTTCGGCCAACATACCTTGGACTTCATCATCGATTTTGGTCCAGTTATCAACCGTCAAACGGTAGCGCTCTTCCTCAGTAATGAAACCTTCTTCGTACTGTTCAGAAATAGCAGCTGCTCGGACTTCACCACCCTTGATGACATCAGGCATACCAGCGATGTCTTCAAAGTCACCCATACCCATTGAAATACCAGAACCAGTAGCGTAGCGGAAGCCGATATCTTTGAGTTCATCAGCGATTTCAGCAGTCATGTCTTGGCCGTACTGAGCGTACACCGCCGCCATGACTTTCTGTAAGCGCTTCTTAGTCATTGCTTCATCTTGAAATTCAAAGTCTTCTGGGAAGGTTTCGTTAAACAGTAGACGGCCTAATGTTGTCGTGCGGACTTCACCACGGAATGGTACACGTACGAAGCTTTGGAGCTTCAACTTGTTGGCGTCTAGGGCCATTATAGCCTCGTCAAGGCTGACGAATGACTTAATGACGCTGTTGTCCATACCTGGGCGGTCGTACGTAAGGTAGTAACAACCAAGGACGATATCTTGCTCAATGTGCAAGATCGGCGAACCATCAGCTGGTTTGAGAAGGTTCTTGTTAGCCGCCATGATGTCACGGGCTTCAGCCTGGGCCTTATCGCTCAGTGGCAAGTGAACAGCCATTTGGTCACCGTCGAAGTCGGCGTTGAAGCCTTTACAGACGAGTGGGTGCAGCTGGATGGCACGGCCTTCGATCAGGACGGGTTGGAACGCTTGGATCGACAATCGGTGCAAAGATGGTGCACGGTTTAAGAGTACGTATTTACCCTTAATGACTTCATCAAGAGCGTCCCAGACGACCGTTTCGCCAGTCTCGATGAGACGGCTGGCTGAACGAATGTTGTGAGCTTCCTCACGGGCTATCAGTTCACCAATAACAAATGGCTTGAATAGTTCCAAAGCCATCATCTTTGGCAAACCACACTGGTGGATTTTGAGCTCTGGACCAGCGACAATAACGCTACGACCACTGTAGTCAACACGCTTACCGAGGAGGTTCTGACGGAAACGTCCTTGCTTACCCTTGAGCATGTCACTCAATGATTTCAAGCGGCGACGTTGGCCAGTGGCGGCAACGGCACGACCACTCCGAGCAGAGTTGTTATCAATCAGTGCATCGACAGCTTCTTGCAACATACGTTGCTCGTTGCGACGAATAACTTCTGGAGCGTTAAGATCCATCAGCTTTTTAAGACGATTGTTACGGTTGATTACCCGTCGGTACAGGTCGTTCAAATCAGATGTCGCAAAGCGACCGCCGGTGAGTTGCACCATCGGACGTAGGTCAGGTGGGATGACAGGCAATACGCTCAAGCACATTGAACCTGGTTCAATGTTGGCACGGTCCATAGATTCGAGTAGACGAAGACGCTTCATAAGCTTCTTTTTACGTTGACCCTTAGCGTCTTCGGCTTCGGCTGTAAGTTCTGCAATTAGCTCCTTGAGGTCGATTTTGTCGAGCAAGTCTTTAAGCGCACCACCGCCCATACCGACCTTAACGAGGTCACGCAAATCTTCTGGAAGGTTGCGGTAGTCGGTCTCATTGATCAGACTTAGGCGTACCAAGCTGTTGAGTTGGGCCTTAAGGATGTCGAAGTCTTCAATGACTTCTTCAAGCTCTTTAGTCTGCATTTCGGCCAAAGCCTTGACGTTGGCGTCTTCGGCTTTTGCTTCTTGCTCGTAGCGCATCTTGATTGCTTCCTGAGCAGCTGCGAATTCGGCTTCTTTGTCGGTGAGCATTTGATTGCGCTTCTCTGCATTAACTTCAATGATGATGTAGCTAGCAAAGTAGGAAACGCGCTCCAAGTTCTTGACGGTCATACCCAGCAAGAGACCCATGGCGCTTGGCGTGCCACGGAGGAACCAGATGTGTGCAACTGGTACAGCGAGGCTGATGTGGCCCATGCGCTCACGGCGGACGATGCTCTTAGTTACCAGTTCACCGTTCTTATCGACGGCGGCTTCGCGGGAACGAACACCTTTGTACTTGGCGTCATGTGGATTAATGTCTTTGACTGGGCCAAAGATTCGCTCACAAAACAGTCCGTCACGCTCTGGCTTTTGGGTTCGGTAGTTGATAGTTTCTGGTTTTAAGACTTCGCCGTAGCTCCAGTCTAGGATGTCTTTGGCGCTGGCGACCGCAAGGCGGACAGCGTCAAAGTTCGCAATATCGTTGGCGTATGCGTAGCTTCTCATATTAGGCCTCCTCACCTTCAGTGTCATCGGTAGTGTTAGCACCATCATCATTTGTCTCAGCAGCAACTGCAACGAGTGCTGCGTCGGACAAATCGCTGTCTTCGCTTACGACCATGAAATCTTCGACATGGTCTTCAGCATTTACATCAATATCAGAAATGCTTGGTTGTGGTACTTCAATCTCAATTGGGTGACGGGCTTCATCGCGAATGTTGGTCGCAAGTACGGCTTCGGCATCAACAATCTCATCAGATGCAATTAGGTCGACCTTCAGTCCAAGACCTTGGAGTTCCTTCACGAGCACGTTGAAGCTTTCTGGAATCTTTGGCGCCAGGATTTCAGCCTTTTTGATGATCGATTCGTACGCCTTGGAACGTCCGTAGACGTCGTCTGACTTAATAGTGAGCATTTCTTGCAGAGTATATGCGGCGCCATAGGCTTCTAGAGCCCAGACTTCCATCTCTCCAAATCGTTGACCACCGTTTTGGGCTTTACCACCAAGCGGCTGCTGAGTAACCATGGTGTATGGACCAGTCGAACGGGCATGGATCTTATCTGTAACCATGTGGTTCAACTTGATCATGTACATGACTCCGACTGTTGTCAGTTCACGGAAGGCATCACCGGTGCGGCCATCAAACAACTGCTGTTTGCCATCTTCTGGGAAGCCAGCTTCGGATAGTAGTTCACGAATCTTTTCTGGAGTAACACCATTGAATGACGGACTAGCTACCTTCATGCCGAGCGCATGAGCTGCCATACCAAGGTGGGTTTCGAAGAGCTGACCAATGTTCATACGGGATGGGACACCGAGCGGATTCAATACGATATCAACTGGTTGACCATCGGCCATGAAAGGCATGTCTTCGATAGGCAAGATACGGGCAATAACACCCTTGTTACCGTGACGACCACCGAGCTTATCTCCGACCGAAATTTTACGCATTTGGGCCACGAAGACCTGGATTTGCTTAATGACGCCGGCCTTTAGTTCATGACCATTTTCGCGGCTGAAAATCTTTACGCCTACGACTTTACCGTGCTTGCCATTACTCATGCGCTGCGATGTATCACGGACTTCTTTGGCTTTTTCGCCGAAGATGGCGCGGAGTAATCGCTCTTCTGAGCTTAATTCTTGCTCACCCTTCGGTGTGATCTTACCGACGAGGATGTCACCAGGGTGGACTTCAGCACCAACACGGACAATACCTTCTTCATCTAGGTGACGCAGTACGTCTTCTGAAACATTAGGAATGTCTCGGGTAGTTTCCTCAGGACCTAACTTCGTTTCGCGTACTTCAATCATGAAGTCAACGATATGAATTGACGTAAGGGTATCATCCTCAACCAATTTGCGGCTAATGATGATGGCATCCTCAAAGTTGTAACCACCCCATGGCATAAATGCCACGCGAAGGTCCTTACCGAGAGCCAACTCACCACCTTGGATTGACATGCCTTCTACAAGCACGTCACCGGCCTTAACTTTGTCACCAGTATTGACTACAACGCGTTGGTTGATGCTGGTACCTTCGTTTGATCGAATAAAGTGCAGTGGCTCGTATTTGACGGTACCGTCAGAATATTTAACGACGACTTCATCAGCACTAGCCTTCGTAACTTCACCATCGCCTTCGGCGAGTGTCACCTGGCCAGTATTACGGGCAGCCGAAGTCTCCAGCCCTGTTCCGACAATTGGACTTGATGGCTGTACTAGTGGTACCGCTTGACGTTGTTGGTTACTACCCATGAGTGAACGGTAGACGTAGTTCTTTTCGATGAATGGAATCAAACCAGCTGATGAACCAATAATTTGATTACGACTGGCGTCCATGTACGTTACGTCATCTGCATCAACTTCGCTAGATTTCAAGTTCTGACGAGCACTAACGCGGTCATGGACAAAGTAGCCTTCGTCATCGACTTCGTTACCGCCACCAGCTATAACTGAAGATTGCTCTTCGTATGCGTCGAGGTATTTTACATCGGCCGTGATCTTAGCCTTAATAGGCCAAGTGACTTTTCCAGTTACTTTAGCGAGCTTAACAGCATCTGTAGCGGTTACTTTGGCACCAAGTTTAACGAGTACCGCTCCCTTTTCATCGGTGTAATCTTGAGAAGCAATGTGTCCGACAATGTCTTTGGTAGTTGCGGCGTTAATTACTTTACGGTACGGCGTCTCAATAAATCCATAGTCGTTAACTCGGGCGTAGTTAGCTAAGTTCAAAACCAAGCCGATG
Organism: Candidatus Saccharimonadota bacterium; assembly: GCA_014377695.1. Classification (GTDB taxonomy): domain Bacteria; phylum Patescibacteriota; class Saccharimonadia; order Saccharimonadales; family UBA4665; genus JACMPA01. The sequence goes on along the minus strand of JACMPA010000009.1, from coordinate 82,205 downwards.
TTAGCACCTTCCGGTGTCTCAACGGCACAAATACGACCGTAGTGAGTGGCGTGGGCATCGCGGACTTCAAAGCCAGCGCGCTCACGTGACAAGCCACCAGGACCCATTGAACTGAGGCGACGTTTGTGAGCGAGTTCAGACAGCGGGTTAATCTGGTCCATGAACTGTGACAGCTGTGAGCTAGCAAAGAACTCACGTACGGCCGCAACGACTGGGCGGGCGTTGATCAACTGTCCAGGTGCAACCGTTTCGATCTCGGACATGGACATACGATCCTTGGTATTGCGCTCCATGCGCAGCAGTCCAATGCGGAACTGACGTTGAACCAGTTCACCAACTAATTTAACGCGGCGGTTAGCTAGACTATCGATGTCATCAGCTGGTTCCTGAGTATTATTTAGTCGCATAATCTCTGCGATGATAGCTTGCAAATCTTCGAGACGCATAATGCGGTTCTCGGAAGTATTAGGAATATCAAGATCAAGTCGCTTATTCAACTTGTACCGACCAACACGTGACAGGTCAAAACGCTTGAAGTTATAGAACATGTTCTCAAGGAGTGACTTAGCATTATCAACTGTGGCCAGATCACCTGGGCGTAGGCGACGATATACTTCGATAAGCGCGTCGTTTTGGCCGCGTGTTGGGTCTTTTTCGAGCGTAGCGTCAAGGTAGCTGAGCTTACCTTGATCAACGTGCTTGAATGTTTCACGCATGACGCTTTCGGTGACACCTAGAGCGCGAAGCAGCGTAGTAACCGCAATTTTGCGCTTGCGATCGATCTTGACGTACATTGCACCGGATGCAGCGGTCTCAAACTCGAGCCATGCACCACGCCCTGGAATAACCTTGGCACCATACAAAGCATTGGTACCGTGTTGGTCGGCGGTAAAGAACACACCGGCGGAACGGATGAGCTGTGACACAACGACACGTTCTGCACCGTTGATCACAAACGTGCCACGAGTAGTCATCCAAGGGTAGTCACCAAGGTAGATTTCCTGCTCTTTGACTTCGCCAGTAACCTTGTTCGTTAGTTCGACGATAGCCTTTAGAGGCGCTTCGTAGCTAACATTGTTCTCACGGGCATCAGCTTCAGACAGCTTAGGATCTTCGAAGTGATAACCTTTAAAGCTTAATGATAATTTTGCCCCAGTGTAGTCATCGATAGGACTGATTTCGGCTAATAGTTCGCCCAAACCTTCTTCAACAAACCATTGAAAAGATTTATTCTGGTGATCGACCAAGCTTGGTAAGTCGAGTGCGCTGTCGTCAGACGTGAAAAATACACGGTTGCCAGCTTTGTTCGTGCTAGTTGTCTTTGCCATATGTTAAAAGCAATGCCCCCTAATAAAGTGGTTAATTAAACTGTTTTTGAGTTGTTTTAGTTGATCTTTGCCCGAAGATTACTAATGTTGGGATTTGATACTCATACTTACACGCTTATAAGCACGGCACGCCCAACTTACACTACTTCTTAATCTATATTCTGGAGCAAGAAGCCGCCAGTGTCAACCCTTAGGCCTTTTGGGCAGCACCAATATTGTCTATAACCTTGTCGACAATGCCGTAGACCTTAGCCTCTTCAGCAGTAAGCCACTTGTCACGTTCCATGTCTTCATGGATTTTAGCCGGCTTTTGACCAGTGTTTTTGGCCATGATGCCTTCGAGCAAAGCCTTGATACGCAAGGATTCTTTGAGGTCAATCTCTTGGTCAGTTACCTTGCCGCGAGTACCGCTGGATGGCTGGTGGATCATTACAGTGGAGTTGGGCAGGATCAAACGCTTACCTTTGGTGCCTGAGCTAAGCAAAAACGCTGCAGCGGACGCCTGCACACCAATGCCGACCGTTTGAACGTCATTGCTGATAAACTGCATCGTGTCGTAGATGGCTAAGGCATCGTAAACGCTTCCGCCGGGACTGTTGATATACAGATAGATGTCTTTTTTGGCATCAGCCGATTGCAAGAAGAGCAGCTGGGCGACAATCGTGTTCGCCGAAGCTTCATTCACATCGCTGCCTAGAAATATAATGCGGTCTTTTAATAAACGAGAATAAATGTCATATGCCCGCTCGTAGCGGCCTTCATTTTCGATAACAGTTGGAATCAATACGCTCATAGTTGTACCTCTTTCTATGCATACTATGATAAAAAATTAGCACTCTCAAGTCAAGAGTGCTAATTTCATAACTACTCTTTCATCGCAAAAGCTGCTTCAACTTCGGCAATTGCTAGAGATATGGCCTCAAACAAATATGGTCGACGTGAAGTTACTTCTCCTGATTTGGGCTGATCCGACGAAGGTAAAACGACTTCTACCTCGCGGTCAAACATAATACTTCCGTAAACCCTTTGTCCTTGACTATGCACAACAGAACAATAGCCTACTACTGCTCCAAATTCGGAACCCATATCAAATGTACGGCGCAACCACATTGGCCGACGTTTTGTTTCATATCGATCAGCCCAGTCTGTAATTGTTCGATTTTGATATGTTGCCTGCAATTCAGTCGGCGTATTGACATGTTGTGCAACAAATTGTGCTGTTTCTAACCTTTGCTCAGTTGTCAGAGCATTGTCCGCGTTTAATATCTCACAGTCAGCCATATAAGTCTGCTATTTTATGGAGCATATCATGCTTTTATGGTGGTTCCGATTTATTACTTGGCGGAAGCGTAACCGACGAGCTTTTCGATCGTCTTTTCGGTTAGCATCCGGCTAGTGATGTCGCGGCGGGCTTCTGGTTTGCTGAGTTCAGCCTGCATTGCTTGATCCTGATATTGACCACTGAGTAACTGCATACGGACATCAATTTCCTCATTGGAGACAGTGATCTTTTCGAGCTCGGCTACTTCACCAAGTACGAGCCCAGCAGTCACGCGGGCTTCAGCAGCAGGTCGTTGCTTCTCGCGGTGCTCTTCTGCCGTGACACCATCTGCCTCGAGGTGCTCTTCCCATGTTTGACCGCGGTACACTAAGTTTTGACGCTCATCCGCCTCAGCGCGGTCGATTTCTTCTTCGACCAGAACCGGCGGGATGTTGGCCTTGGTCTTCTCAGCGATTTGCCCTAACAATTCGCTCTCGTAATCACGATTAGCTTGCTGTTCACGATCAGCTTGTAGTTGTTTCTTAACATCACCCTTAAGTTCTGCCAATGTCTTAAACGGACCAACAGTAGCCGCGAATGCATCATCGAGTTTTGGCTTAGCCAGTTCTTGGATCTTCTTGATGGTTACCGTGAAGGTAACTTTTTTGTTCTGCAAGTCGACTGTGCCGTAATCTTTCGGAAATGTGATGTCAAAGGTCTTCTCGCCGTCGGATTTTAGTCCGATGAGTTCTTCTTCGAAACCCGGAATAAACGATTTGCTACCGAGTACTAATGGATACTCACTACCGTCAGCACCGGCAATTGATGCTTTAGTCTTTGTGTCGACGCCCTTGAAGTCGATGGTGACTTCGTCGTCGAGCTGAGCGGCGCGGGTAACGTCCTTTTTGACAGCAGCACGAGTCGACAGATTAGTCATTACTTCATCGACGTCTTTTGCGTCGACCTTAACGACTGGCTTGGCCAGGCGAATCTTTTTATAATCTGGCAGCGTAATCGCGCCGATGACTTCAACTTCAGCTGTAATTTCTAAGGTATTAAATGGCACAAATTTGGTGATCGAGACATCCGGACGATTCACAGGACGCAGGCCTTCCTTGGTGACTGCTTCAACATACAACTGGTTTACCATCGTATCGAGAAATTCAGATTGGAGCGTCTGTTGATCAACGTTTTTTTCAACGACCGACATCGGTGCTTTGCCAGTACGAAACCCCTGTACCTTAATGTTCTTGGCGAGCTGCATGAGTACAACCTGCTTGGCGGCAGCCAGAGCAGCCTCATCGGCCTTGATAGTTAGTTTGACATTCGTCGGTGACATTTGATCTTTAGTAATTTGCATAATAGTTCCTGTTTAGGGCGCAGTTTTGGCCAACCGAAATTAGATCGACTATTCTCCGTGCTGCTTATATAGTCACCAACTGTAACAGATTACAATAAGCTTTTCTAGAGTAAACCAGCGACGCAGAAGCCAATCGCGCCTAACCAAACCAATTCAGTCCATAACAAATCTGGGCCCGTACGCCACTGAATCCAGCTATGGAAACTCCAAAACCAGTTTGTCTTGTCGATGTCCATGCCCGTCTGCTTAACACTTAAATATCGAGGAAAAGAAAGCAGGTCCGGGCTAGCACCAAGGAAGGCACACCCAGCAGCTACGAGCCACCGCTTAGGCTGCGTTATCGACAGCAGCAATATGAGCAAGAAGCATAATAGCGCACCAAGCACGATCTGGATATAAAAGAACTTCTTTGAACTAATCTTTTCTTCGTTCGTACCCTCTACCGGGTCGTAATGAGGAATGGCATCGAGTACAAAGTGCGACACGAATGACAGTGGCAGTGCTAGGAATGGTTCATCTACGGTCAGGCCAATGAGAGCGCCGGTTGCTGCGTGATTGATGGCCATCATAGTTGGTAATTCCTCTGATAGTTTTCGTTATTGTGGGAGGTCCGTCCTCTTACCATAGCCAGAGGACGGTCCTCCGTCTACTAATCGTGTCGACGGTCTTTGACGATGCTGACAATACGTTCCAGGCCATGCTTTTCTTCGGCACCGCTTTTTAGATTCTTAAGGGTAAATTGACCGTCATTCAGTTCTTTCTCTCCGACAACTAAAACATATGTCATTCCACGTTTGTCGGCACTCTTGAATTGGTCACCGACTTTACGACCACTAAAATCGACCACGATGTTTAGACCCATGCCGCGGAGATCGGCAATTGGCTTTTGGGCTGCCGCAAGCACGTCACCGGCTAGCACAATATAAACGTCACTTTCTGGGGCCAATTCAGGTACCAGTTCATGGCCCTTCAAAAACTCTGCGAGCACTGCGTCACCCATGGCGTAACCAACGGTCGGGATTGGCTCAACACCAAAGGCTCCAACCAATCCGTCATACCGTCCACCACCACACATTGACCGGTTATTGTTGGGATCAGTATCAAAAACCTCGAACACAACATCGGTATAATAATCGAAGCCGCGCATCAGGGTGATGTCGAAGGCAGCATTGTGTATGCCAGCTGCGTGAAGCTGTTCTAACGTTTGACGAACTGGCACCAATGACTCCGCCGCTTGGACTGCGTCAGGTAGCTCGGCTATCGTACGGACGCTCAACACTCCCGTAATTTGCTCAACGAGTCCAGCCTCGCGTTCCGATGGACTACACAGGGCGTCAAGCTGCGTCACAAACGACATGGGATCCATTTTGTTTTTACGATCAATTAGTCTAATAATGCTGGTTTGCTGGACTTCATCAAGCCCAAAAAACTCACCAAGCAAAAAGTTAACAAACTTTCGGCTATTGAGCTTGATCTCGTACATATCTGATTGAGCACCTAGTTCGCGGAATATTTGGTCTGCCAAAGTGATGATTTCAACATCAGCTTCGATCCCGGCCACCCCAAATATATCGGCATTTAGCTGCCAGAATTCTCGTAGACGGCCTTTTTGGGGCCGTTCATAGCGCAGCAGATTTGGAATGCTGTACCAACGGGCTGGATAGGGCAGCTCTTGTCGGCGACCGGCTACCATCCGGCTGACGGTTGGGGTCATTTCGGTTCTGATTGTGACACTTCTGTCGCCACGGTCGGTGAAGGTGTACGTTTGTTCGTCGATGATTTCTTGGTTGCCTTTACGCAAATACAGTTCAGTTGGTTCGAGTATCGGTGCGTCGTATTCTTCGTAGCCGAAGCGCTCACAAACCATGCGAACTTTGCTAAACATGTACTTCTGAAAACGCATATCCTCCGGATAGAAGTCGCGGGCGCCTTTGTAAGGTTGGGTCGATAGTGCCTTGCTGTCGTTCATACTGTCCTTCATTATAGCGTAATTACAACTGGTACATTAGCTTAAATTAGATCTGTTGTACATCTTAGGTACTATTATACGCTATTCTGTCAAGTTTTGAGGTAAGCGCTTGAGGAACCGGAGGTGATTTGGAGCGCCGACCGTCAACTGTAGCGCAATTGTTGGGACGTGCCCAATGCCAATGACTGTCTTGTTTTGAGCACCAGGAACGATACTATCCCTTCGCGGTACGATAACATCGACAATAGCGTAGCGCGAACTGATTCGAGCGCGCTGTCCAGTAGTGAGACTAAGCACCGAATCCTGAGCTTGGTACGCCGATTCTACAAATGACGAAGCATTTTGGTGGTACCACGCACCTATAGCGTGCGCTCGGTTGACTTTGCCGGCGATGCATACTACACCGTGTATCTGCGGTCGGGCCGCAAAAGCGTTTAGTGCAACCGTTGCTCCGGCGCTGGCGCCAACTAACGATACCAGGTGGCCCTGAGCCAACAAATCATCAATGTATGCTAACAAACGCTGAAACTTAGGTTCAAACGGCTGTTGATCGGCCCAGCGCATTGGGAAGGTGTGCGGTCGAACGCCCCAGAAACGCCAGGACTTAGCCGCGATTTCCTGGAACGTCGTTTTGGTATCACCTATTCCAGGAATGTATATAACTGAATGGATTGGTTTGGCCATAGCGGGTTACCTCGTACTGTTGCTTAATTCAATGATAGCTACGCTGAAGGAGAGTTTTTAACGCTATCGGTCACTTGATTAGCGGTGATGATAGCATTACGCATCTGCTCGGTGATATCGCCCATACCACCTGGACTGTGTGGAATCATAATGGTATTACTGCGGCTGTTGATGCCGATTTCTTTGAGTGTATCGAAGTACTGCGTCATTAACACTAAATTCATCACATCTTCGGCATTTGTGCCGCTGATTGATTTATTGAAACTTTCCACCGATTCTTTGAGTCCTTCGATGATAGCTTTACGCTGGTTAGCAATTCCCTGACCTTGCAGTGCCTTGCTTTCGGCTTCACCTTCAGCGGCTTTTACCACGCGGATCTTGTCGGCCTCAGCCTGTTGGATAGCGGCTTCACGGAGACGCTGAGCAGCGTTAATTTCGTTCATACTCTGCTTGACGCGCTGATCTGGGTCAATGTCGGTGACGAGAGCCTTGATGATGCCGTAGCCGAAGTCATCCATCACGGTGTCGAGTTCGGTTTTGACGGCGTTAGCTATATCGTCCTTGGTTTCGAATACTTTGTCGAGCTCCACATTCGGAACACGAGCACGAATCGTATCGAAAACGTAGGCTGTGATCTGTTCTTGGGGGTTTTGTAAGCGGTAAAAGGCGTCGAGGACTTTCTCATTTAATACGTGATACTGGACGCTGACTACGACGAACACAAACACGTTGTCTTTAGTCTTGGTTTCAACCCGGACGTCGAGCTGCTGCACCCGGAGACTAAGACGACCAGCAATACGGTCAATCAGCGGTATCTTGAAGTTTAAGCCAGCACTAGATATCTTGTGGAATTTGCCGAAGCGCTCAATAACGGCTGAAGTTTGTTGTCGTACCGTGAACAACCCAGTCAGGAGGATAAAGATAAAAATGACTATTAGTACAACAATAAGGCCGATCATAACAACTCCTCAATTAGTGCTTGGTGCGGATGAAAGGACTTGAACCTTCACGCCTTGCGGCACTGGCTCCTAAAGCCAGCGTGTCTACCATTTCACCACATCCGCATGATAGTCTGGGTAAACCTGCGGTTTACCCATCGCGCGGACAAAATAGATCTTATTTCGCCCGGCTGTATCGTCTTTTGAGTTTATGCAATTAAAAGAATTGGTAACGGTGGTATTCTAACGTATCCGGCGGTAAAAGACTAGTTGAATGTCGCCGTAGCCTTTGTGTGAAATTTGCTCTAAATCTAGAAATTGCCGGGTTTTTTCTTTGCCAGGCCACGAAAGGACGAATATACCGCCCGGTTTAACATGTACCGCCAAACGCTCGATGACATCCGGACGAATGTCATCGTACGGTGGATCGACAAGTACAACGTCGAATTTGCGCTCGCGGTTGTTGCGCGACCAGCCCGAAATGTTTTTACGCATAGCCGTGATGCGATCATTAAGCTTCAGAGCGGCGATGTTGTTCTGGATGTTCAAATAGGCATCTTTGTCGGTGTCGATGGCAAGCGCGCTGTCTGCACCACGACTGACAGCCTCGATTGATAGTGCACCGGTGCCAGCAAAGGCATCTAATACGCTTAAGCCACTTAACTCGCCGAGGGCGTTAAAAATAGCTCCCCGGGCTTTTTCACTCATGGGGTGGGTACGGTGACCGGTAGGATTATCGAAGGTCCGACCACCTAGGGTACCGGCAATCACTCTCATGCGGCAGTACGCGATTTACGGCGTTTAATGGACTGCTGGCTGTCCATGATGGCGCCGTACCAAGCAAGCGTAATAGTGCTTATGATCAGTGGTGCAAGTTCCCTGCGGACCTGCTTGGCAAGCTTAGGCGTCCAACCTGACTTATGAAAATTCTCGTACATCCCAAGTGCGGCAACTTGGTAAATACGTTTTTGGAACATGAGCTCAACGCCTTTTTGACGAAATTCTACTAGTTCGGCGTCGGTAGGCATGGCGTGCTTCAATCGCATTGGAGTAATAATGATAGATACCCCCCACTCAAATGCTAAGTGCGTTGCCAGCAAACCTTTGTCGCCCCACATTTTCCAGTTATTGCCTAGCTTTTCGCTTAATGTATCACCATGCATGATCAGTTTTTCTTTAGCTGTGGTTCGTGTATCAATTCCCTGCCCACCACGTAAGTCTTTTAACGTTTGCTCGTAAGGAAAGTGGTGTGCCGGTGTCAGCCCATCCACTAGCGCGTGCGAAAGCCAAGCTGCTTCGAAGGCGGCGCGGGCCTGATTGCGTTCCCGCAAAGCAACGACTAATTCGTCATAATGATGGACGATTGAGCCGATCAAACGACGATCATCATGGTCGCTCGGATCATAAAAATGCCAGGGCTCATCCTGAGCTGGTGATTTACGCTTAATGCCGTCCGGCCCATTCTGACCCTCAAAACTGATTATCTGCCAGGCCGTCGGAAAATAATACCCACGCCCTTCGAAGGTACTGGCTAAGTGATTACGCGCTACCCGGTCAATTTTTTGATGCGCCCCGAACCATGCGTCAAACCATTTCATTGGTGTAAGAGTTGTGCCTGAGTACATTGGACCTTTTGTTTAATTTAAATTAGTAACTGCACGTAACCTGGTCACTTGTTCACGTAATTGACTATAGTTTACCAGCTTTTCGCCGCTGTCGATAAATTCGTGAGCCGCCTGGCGCGCTTCGCTGATCAGCTTTATGTCAGTGAGCTTGGCAACCCTCAAGTCCAATTGACCATGTTGGGCTTGCCCATAGATAGCACCTGGCCCACGTAACTCGAGGTCTAGTTCAGCAAGTCGGAATCCGTCATTGCTGCTTTCTAAAGCTCGCAGTCGTTTGCTTGGTGCACCCGAGTCACCCAGCATCAAATAACAATAGCCCTGGTAACTACTCCGTCCGACCCGACCACGCAACTGATGAATCTGGGCTAATCCAAAACGTTCAGCGTTCTCGATTACCATAACCGTGGCGTTCGGTACATCAACCCCAACTTCGATGACAGTAGTTGAAACTAAAATATCGAGCTCACCCCGTACGAACTGCTGCATGACCGCGTTCTTTTCAGCACCCTTAAGTTTTCCGTGCATCAAACCTACACGGCGGTGTTTGAAGTCTCTTTTTCTGAGTTGCTCATACATTTTTTCGGCTGAACTGGCAGGTAGCGCTTCTGATTCACTGATCAGAGGACAGACAACAAACATTTGACGACCGTCACTCAATTCTTTATCGATATCTTCGTACAGTAGTTTTCGAGAATTCGGTGATTCTATACTCGTCTTGATTGGCTTGCGGCCACCAGGCTTCATGTCGAGTATGGATACGTCCAGTTCGCCGTACAGCGTCAAAGCCAGTGAACGTGGTATGGGTGTAGCGGTTAGGCTGAGCACATGCGGCATGTGGCCAGCTTTACTGAGAAGCTCTTTACGCTGATCAACGCCAAAGCGATGTTGTTCATCAATAATAATCAACTCTAACCCATGCATGTCTACCGAATCTTGAATTAAAGCGTTCGTTCCAACCATAAATTTTGTTTGTCCTGATTTAATCTGGGCACGCGCCACTTCTTTTTGCTTAGGAGTCATACTACCGACTAATAACCCGACCAGGTCTTGATAGCCAAGCGGCTCCAAGAGCTTGTGTAGCGTTTCGGCATGTTGCTGGGCCAGCAGCTCAGTTGGCGCCATTAATGCTACCTGATGGCCACTATGGAGCACCATTACCGCTGCCATGGCTGCCACCACTGTTTTGCCCGCCCCGACGTCACCCTCAACGAGCCGATTCATTGGTTGAGATTTTTGCATATCTAAATATATTTGCCACACAACCCGTCGCTGTGCTCCGGTCAATTCGAATGGAAGATGACTCACGAAGTCCTTGGCTAACGCTTCATGGAACTCTACTGGTGGTGCTTTTTCTTGCTGTAATTCTAGTTTGTTCATGAGGCTCGCTAGGCTGAGCTGGAATACTTCTTCAAAACCCAAGCGCCGCTTGGCAACATCGAGCTGTTCGCTGTCATCTGGAAAGTGCATTCCCATAATTGCTTCGGCACGACTCATTAAATTGTGCGTACGTACCATTGTTTCTGGTAATGTTTCGACTAAGGCTTCAATTTCGGGCACTAATTCCTTCAAAACCAGGCGTATCTGGCGGGAGTTCATGCCTTTGGTCTCACGGTATATGGGCACAATCCTGGCCGTATTAACTGGAAAATCGCTCACCAGTTCCGTTGTCGGATTCTGAATGGCAAACCGTTGGTAGTTTAATTCAAACGAACCAGATATGTAGTAATCCTGGCCTCGCTTCATTGCCATTTCCCGGTAGGGTTGATTGAACCAGGTTAACCGAGTGCTACCAGTTTCATCCGAAGCGATCGCTTCAGTTATGTGCATACCCCGTCGGACATAGCGCCCTTTAATACTCGTTATCTGCGCCTGAATCGTAACTGGCCCAGGTTGTGTTAACTCAATAACTGGCGTGAGTGCAGAATAATCATCGTAGCGCCGGGGGTAATAATCAATGAGCTCACCAATTGTTTTTAAATTTAGCAGTTTGAATTTAGCCGCAACGGCGGGTCCAACACCTTTGACGACAGTCAATGGATCATGTAGATTCATTTGACTAGTATACCGGTTTACGAACGGCAGGTGGTTTTCTGTTCATGGGCTTAGTCATCAGGAAAATTCCAAGACCGATCCCCCCGAGACTTATAACCAACAATCCGATACAGGCTCGAGTGACTATTTGATTGTGTTGAATCGTACGCTCAGCGTCTGGGCAGCGCTGGTTATAGCTAGATGTTGCTATGCAGTCAGTCCCGGCTAAGCTGTATGTCGACAGGAGCGTTTGCTCCATAATGATGAAGCTTGCTACAAGTACGACCGCACTGGTGGCGGTTAAGGCTATCGATTTGATGCGCACATTATTTCGAGATTTTTTTTACAAGGAAAAAGATGCTTGGCCCGAAGTAGACACTGGAGAGCGGTTGCTGCAAAAGCTTTTCAACAGTAAGCATCACTCCCATTGGCACGTGCTTCTTAAGCGTCGTGCTACGCAGGTTCGATACCGATAGAACTCGCTCTACCCGTAAACCAGCATGTTCGAACTGGCGAATCACAGTGCGCGGATTGTGGTTTACGAAGGGAATTTCATCTTTGTTCCGCTTGTTTGCTTCAGAGCGAATGTCAACGGGCTTAGCTGGGATGCGCTTCCCGTGAGTCCAGTGCTTGATGCGGTTGCGCGCGTGCGCATAGCTCGCGACCTCGACGATGGCGTAGCCATCGTCAGTTAAAACACGAGCGATTTCATCAAATTCTGGACTCGGATCAGGTAAATGATGCATCACCCGAACCATGGTCAACAAATCGATACTAGCGTCTTTAAATTTCAAATCACCGGCCTGAAGTAACTTACGCTCTACTTCTGGGTGATTTTTCAGAAAGTCTTGCGCTAGGTCAAGCTGTTGCTGGCTTGGCTCAGCTAAGGTTACTTTAGTAGCGTATTTCTCGAGGAGGAGACACAAGCGACCAAAGCCACCGCCAACATCTACTGCGTGATCAAACCTTTTACCTTTGAGCAAACGTTGGATAGCTATTTCTTCGGCGGCATGCTCGTATTCACGACCATCCCAGTATTGACGATAGTTATGGTGCGGATCGTTATATTGATCAGCTTTACGACGCTGCTTTGAGGTTTGCGTGGTGCTAGTGATAGTATCTTTGGCCATAATAATTATTTCTCCTACCCAGTATATAGTGCTAGCTTAGTTCAACCAAAGCGGAATCTTTGAATGCTCGGCCTTTTCGCAATAGCAACCGACCATTTTGAAAGTCAACCGGCTCAAATGCTTCGCGGTCAATTTTCTGTCCGTTTATAGCGATGGCATTGGCCTGCAACAGGCGTCGAGCCTCGGTGTTTGACGATGCTAGCCCACCGTGCACCAGCGCATCGACAATTGAGCCAGTGTCAGTGGTGCTTAGTAACGCGATTTCTGTCCGCAAGGCGCTAAGCTCCTCGGCATCAGCGTCACCCACGGGTTTTTTTCCGGTTAAATATTCAGTGACTGCTGCGGCAGTTAACATAGTCTCGTTACCGTGAACTATAGTTGTCGCTTCTTGTGCTAAGCGCGTCTGGGCGACACGTGCCGATGGATTATCATGATGAGCCTGCATGATTTGCTCTATTTCAGCTTGCATTAGTAGAGTATAGATCTTCAAATAGTTTTCGACGCCAGCATCATCAGCATTAATCCAAAATTGATAGAACTGCGTCGGGGTTGTTTTGAGTGGATCAAGCCAAACGGCACCAGCCTCGCTTTTTCCAAATTTTACGCCAGTAGTATTATTAATAATCAAAGGTGCGCTCCAAACGTGCACCTCATCACCCGTAATGCGGCGGGTTAAGTCAACACCCGTAATACAATTTCCCCACTGGTCGGCACCTGAAATCTGTAGTGTTACGCCATGTTCGCGGTGTAAATGCAAAAAATCATAGCCTTGAATCAGTGAGTAGCTGAATTCGGCATAGCTAATGCCGGTGCTATCTTCGCCTAATCGGCTCTGGACAAAATCACGACTCAACATTTGACGCATCGGGACATGCTTGCCGACTGTACGCAGAAAGTCCAGATAGCCGAGGCCTTTGAACCAGTCATAGTTGTCTACTAGTTCGAAATCTTGGCCTTCAAGGACTTGGCTGTATTGCCGGGCTATCGCTTGTTTATTGTGCTCGATTTGCTCTAGAGTTAGCAGCTCGCGCTCCTGTTTCTTACCGTCAGGGTCGCCAATCATACCGGTAGCACCACCTACTAACAGGAAGGCTTTGTGTCCATGGCTGATAAAATGCCGGACCAACATCATCATCGCTAAGTTACCGACTGTCATGCTGTTGGCACTAGGGTCAACACCGAGGTAAAAGCTAATTGCTTCGCCATCTAAAGCCGCTGGAGAGTTGTAAGTCGTCTGATTTACAAATCCGCGCCAGGCGAGTTCTTGAGAAAGTTTAGAATCGGCTGATTGCATAGTAGTTTGATTTATCACTTATTTATTGGGCGAGTAGTACGAATAAGTATACCGTATCTCCTACGGTGCGGCCAGCGTGCCTGGAAGGAAGCTGAGGCCTCCCATAAAATACGTAGTTACTTGCAGTATATTTGGTATACTTCAGCGTATACATATGAGTGATTGTGACTTATCAAAAAATTCTATTCCGTTAATCCTTCCTAGGCCAGACGGGTCACGTGCCTGTATAATGACATGTTAGATAGAGACATGAGAGGGGCTAACACCTAGAACTATGAGTGAATCAAAAAAATCAGCGGGTCGCCCGCGCCGTTCCGCTACAGCCCACAAGGGAGTTTCTAATAAATCAGTCACACTACACCGTAGTTTCGGTGACCGCATCAAGAACCGCAAATTACTTCGTTCGACACGTAAAGCAGCTTATCTTAGTACTCTGCCTAAGGAACCATGGAAGCGCATCTTGCACCGCATGCATCCAAAGCGAGTCATAAAATATTGGTTCAGCCGTGAAGGTGCCATTATGGCTCTTAAGATTACTGGTGTTGGTATTGTTGCCGGCTTCTTGATCGTTATTGGCCTATTTGCTTATTTTCGCAAAGACCTGCCGAAGATTAAAGATATTTCTGGCGATAAGCTTGGTGGAAGCAATGTCTACATGGATAGGACAGACAAGATACTACTGTGGCAAGATTATGACACGGTTAAACGTACACCAGTAGAAGGCAACAACATTTCGCCTTTCGTCAAACAAGCAACTGTTGCCATCGAAGATAAAGATTTCTACAATCATGGTGCATTTGACGTTCGAGGAATTACCCGCGCCGGTGTGCACGATGTGTTTGGTGGCGGCGCCAAGCAAGGTGGCTCTACCATCACTCAGCAGCTTGTAAAATTAAACCAGCAATGGACCGATAACCGCACCATCACCCGCAAAGTTAAAGAGTTGATTTTAGCCGTTGAACTAGAGCGCGAGTACAAAAAGGACGACATTCTGAATGCCTATCTAAACATTGCGCCATATGGCGGTGTTGAATATGGTGTTGAAGCCGCTTCCCAAGATTATTTTGGCGTCAGTGCTAAGAATATAACACTGGCTCAGGCAGCCATGCTTGCTGCCATACCAAAGGCACCATCCACGTATTCACCCTACGGCAGCACGCAGTTCAATCCAGACGCTGGTAATACATTCGACAAACAGTTACTTAAAGCCCGTAGCGATTACATCTTGGATCAAATGGTCAATCAAAAGCTCGTAAGCCGTACCCAGGCCGACGCTGCCAAAAAGACTGATATCCTAGCCCAAGTCAAACCTCTGCAACGGTCCAAATACACTGGCATCAAAGCACCGTATTTTGTACAAGCCGCCAAGCATGAGCTAGCCCAGAAATATGGATCTGACACTGTTAAGCTAGGTGGTTGGCACATCACAACGACGCTCGACATGGCACTGCAGGATAGCGCGGACCAGTTAGTCCAAAACAATATTGCTAACGTCAATAAATTAACCCGTGGCTTGGCCGACGAACAAGCAACGGTACTTGAAGAAGTCCAAACCGGACAAATCAAAGCCTTGGTCGGTGGTACAGATTTCAACAATGAAGATCATGGTCAGAACAATTACGCAGCCAGTGAAGAAATTTCGCCCGGCTCAAGCTTTAAGCCGTACGACTATGCGACGCTTATAGATAACAACAATAATGTCGGTGCCGGTTCAGTATTCTACGACACAAAACAAGCTCTTCCTGGATACCCAAATACCTGTGACCATAACCCGTTTGCCAAGGGAGCTGCACCGTGCGCTGATGGCACATCACCAGCTGCATATGATTACGACAATAAGTTCCCTGGTCCTGTAACATTACGCTATGCCCTCGGCGGCTCCCGCAACATTCCGGCGATCAAAGCAATGTACTCAGCTGACCCTAACGACACAACCGCTACAAAAGTGAAGTCAATCAACAAAGTTATTAGCACTGCAAGTGCCATGATGGCAAATCAGTACAACAAGGGTAGCGCCTACAACTGTTACAGCGATGAGCTCAGGACTGTCAAAACCCAGTGTTATGGTGCATCCGCAATTGGCGACGGATCATACCTCCACCTCGACGACCACGTAAATGGCCTCTCAACTATAGCCCGGCTTGGCAAGGCCATCCCCAGAACCTACATATTGTCTATTAAAGATTCCAGTACAAAAGAGATATACAAGTGGACCCAACCAAAACCAAAACAAGTCATCAAAGAAGACGCCGCCTACATAGTTAATGACATGGCGAGTGACCCGAAAGCCAGTTACCTGCCAGGGAGCTGCACCGAGACTAACTGCACTAAACTTGGATCATTCGGATATAAGTTCCACCGCTTCAACGGTTGGAAGTTCGCAGTCAAGACTGGAACGACCAACTACGGATTTGACGGACTCATGACTAGCTGGTCAGCTAAATACGCGGTCGCAACCTGGGTTGGTAACAACAAAGGTAACGTAAACATTCAACAATATGGGGCACAGATGGAAACTCTTACCGAGCCGGTCACCCGTGGCCTCATGGAAGCTGCACACGCCGAACAACCGGCTGCTAACTGGACTCAGCCTGCTGGAGTCAAAACTAGTGCAGCATACGTCCTGAACCGTAAGATATCGAGTAACGGTGAGGTTCCTCCAAGTCCTACCAATGACCTATACCCTGCATGGTACGAAGGTGGCTCTTCCAAACCAGCTAGTTCGGCAACCCTCGATAAAGTTTCTGGTAAAATAGCCACAAGTTGCACGCCTGAACTAGCTAAAAGTGTCCAATTAAACGGCAATGCGGCCAGTTGGAACATTGACCTCTGGAGTGGCGGCAAGGCCAGTACTAAAACGGCTGCGAAGACTACCGGTACGACTACCACCGTAGCTACTGACGATGTTCACTCTTGTAATGATCCTGCTCCCTTAGTCAGTGTTAGTGTAGCCGGAAGCAATGGAAACTACGCAATCACGGTAACTGCCAGCCAGCAGGCTGGTGGTAAACCACTATCAGGTGGCGAATACACCACAGCACCGGCTGGAACGATTGCCATTCAGATCGCCGGTCAAACGATCTGTAATTTGACCATTCCGGCTAGTTCGAGTGATGTGTACACCGACTCATCCTGTACCTACAAACCACCGGCCGATCAACAAGCAGCCGTCACCGCTTTAGTTGTCGACAGTGTGCTATTTTCAGGCACTGGAACGAGTGAAGCATTTAATTTCCAGGCCGCTGTCGCGAGCGCTAACCTGAGCTTTACCGGTGCAAGTCATGCTGGTGGCAAAACAACGGTTCGATGGAGCGGCGGCGGCGGGACCGTAACAGCGAGCCAGGGGACAAATATCGTATGTAGTGCACCGGCATCTGACGGAGCATGTACGTCCCCGGCCAATTACAAAGACAACGGCTTATTGAGTGATACTCAAGGGCATACGCAAGCAATAAGCTTTAACTAACAATCTTTTACTACTACGTGGTCAGCTATTCTGTTTCTCGAGGTTGTTAAGTCAACAAAGTCAAAATTAACTTTCTAAAAAGGTATTCAGAGCGTCGCGAATTGTCGCGACGCCGTGCAAGAATGGCAGCTTGGTGTTGCCAATTTGCTTGGGTCCGATTGCGGTTTCGAAGCCAAGTTTCTTGGCCTCGGCAACGCGTTTCTCGATCTGCGGTACGTGGCGAATTTCTCCAGAGAGCCCGATTTCGCCAAACACAGCCGCATTCTTTTTCAGTTGCATACCTTTGGCAGCCGAAGCGATTGCCATACATATAGCTAGATCGGCTGCGGGTTCAGTAATGCGCATACCGCCAACGATGTTGATATATATATCCTGCTCTGATAAGTTAAGCTTCGTCCGACGTTCAAGCATCGCGACCAGTAAATTAAGGCGGTTTAGGTCATAGCCACTAGCAGCGCGCTTAGGGTATCCATAACTAGTTTTGTTAACCAATGCTTGCACCTCTACCAAGAGCGGTCGGGTACCCTCGATTGTAGCCAACACAACTGAACCGTCCGTTATCTGGCGCTCGGCGAGCAAAGCCGCCGAGGGGTTTAGGACTGGCTGTAAGCCAGCATTAACCATTTCAAAGATACCTGTTTCGTTTGTAGAGCCGAATCGGTTCTTGATGGCTCTAAGTATCTTAAAACCCCCATAGCGGTCGCCCTCTAGCTGCAAAACCACGTCTACGACATGCTCCAATACTTTTGGCCCAGCTATCGAGCCTTCTTTTGTTACATGACCCACTAAGATAATAGCTGTATCCGATTGTTTGGCTGCCATGGTTAGTAGCTGGGTGCTATTAGTGATTTGCGATACTGTCCCAGCCGCCGAAGCCACTGCCGCCGCGCTCATAGTCTGAATCGAGTCTACGATAACTAATTTAAAGTCACTACCAGCAATAGTGGCCGCGACGTCGTCAGCTGAAGTGCTTGTAGCTAATTGCAGTTCAGGGCGAAGAGTTCCTAGTCGTTCCGCTCGCAAACCTACTTGGTGCGTTGACTCCTCGCCGCTTACGTAGAGAACTGGCACTTTCCCAGCCACGGCATAGGCTAACTGTAGCAAAAGTGTGCTTTTACCAATGCCAGGCTGTCCGGCAATCAGGCTAACACTGCCGGCCACAATACCGCCACCGAACACATCATCAATCTCGCCAATACCGGACGTTAGGCGCGCGACGTCGTGCGCGACGACGCTGTCCACGGCGGCCGATTGCAGCTTAGTGCCATTCGAAACATTGTTGCCACCGACAACGATGGTAGCTTCTTCGGTAATCGTGTTCCATTCGCCACACTGCGAACAACGTCCTGCCCAGGAACTAGTCACAGCGCCGCAATTATTACATACAAACCGACTAACAGGTTTTTTAGCCATTATTCCTACCTTGCTTCTCTGTTATAGCCAGTGTATCACCTAGAACCAGCGGGCGCGACTTTGCTATCTATCTCGTTGGTTAGTTGCTGCGCTTCGAGGACAATAGAGTTCCGGGTAGCCACCAATGCATTGTAACGGTCTATGAGCGACTGGACCCGACTTACCTCAGCATTAAAGCTGTTTACGCTGGCATTAAAGGCGGGCACACCAGCATTGTAGGCTCGGGAATCACCACTATTTTGTAGCTGTTGCATCCGCGCCGATTCATCGTCTAGATCTTTTTGCCGAGTTTTTAGGTCGGCCTGCAAAGCATCGATTTGCACTTTCAACTCCTTCAGCTGGGCGTCATTAGCCTTAATGGCGTCCTGACGTGAGGTAAACTCTGCTTGGTACTGCACAGCAAAGGCTACGACTTTGCTGCGGTCATCGAAGTACCGGGTGTAATATTTTTCTAACGAGGCCGGTAAATCATTAACTTCCGTTCCCAGTATCGAATGCATCTCATTCGTTATGTCATTAGGTTCACTACTGCGGTAAGCATCAATCGTCTGCCGAACCCGCTCGTCTTTTAATCCGTTATTAAAGTAGGCACGGAGTTGTCGGTCAATATCCGCCCGCTCAGAGCTAGATAATCTATCGTAAGCCGCATGGAGCATTTCGTGGGCTGCTGTCACCTGCTCGACTCCTTCTAACCGTGGATCAGTCACCGTTAAGACAAATATACCGTTTTGGGGGCCGTGGTAACAACCAAGCACGATTGATTGCTCGCCACCGATTTTGCACTGTGTGAACGCAGTCTTGTCTTCCAGGGCTGGCTTGTTTACATAAAAGACTTTCCGGGCGTATGGGGTCATAGTGTCTTCAACTGTAAGCTGGGTGACTGCAGCTGGCGCTGTGTAGCCGCGGAGCTTCAACCAGTCGATCAGCGCCTGTCGTTGGGTAAATGCCACCGCAAATACACCTAACACCACGAGCACTACCCCAAGCTGGAGTAATAATGACTTTGATTTAGTATTTTTATTAGTAGTAGTTGGCATCATTAGGACAATCTATTTGCTCCAGTTACTGTAGCAGGAAATTAATATGAATGCAGCTCGGTTATTACTCACTGGTGATTGCGTATGACAGCTTGCCGTTTTTGGCCGCGACTTGAATGATTTCACCTTTGAGGTACTTATCTTCTAGTAGACCCATTGCCACTTGATCCTCTACAGTATCTTGTATTAGCCGTCGAAGAGGCCGCACTCCATTCTTGGCGTCGTATCCCTTTTCGAGCAAGTATTGTTTAGCTGCTGGGGTCAATTGGACACTGAGGCCCTTTTTCTGGAGTCGCGATTTAAGTTCATCGATTTGCAAATCAATAATATTAAAGATATCTTTTTTGGTAAGGGCATGGAATATGATGGTTTTGTCGATGCGATTCAAGAATTCTGGTCGCAGCATTTTCTTTAATTCGTCACTGACAAGCTCACTGTTTTTCTCATGCATGGCTTCTAGGTCTTCAAGGTCACTGCGTTTGTCGGCGTGGAACCCAAAATTGGCTTCTTTTTGTAACTTTTCAGCTCCGATGTTACTAGTCATGATAACAATCGTGTTCGTAAAATCGATGCGGCGCCCCTTGGCATCGGTAAGGTAGCCGTCTTCCAGCATTTGCAACATCATATTAAATACGTCTGGATGAGCTTTTTCGATTTCGTCGAATAGGACTAAACTATACGGTTGGCGCCGGATCTTGTCAGTCAATTGTCCACCATCGTCATATCCGACATAGCCAGCCGGCGCTCCCACGAGCCGTGATACATTATGATGTTCCCCAAATTCACTCATATCAATTTTGACCAAAGCGTTCTCGGAACCAAAGAATTCACGCGCTAATACCCGAGCTAGCTCGGTCTTACCAACCCCGGTTGGACCTAAGAAAATGAAAGAGCCGATTGGGCGATTTTCGCTACCCACTCCAGACCGATTACGCCGGATGGCCTTCGAGACAGCGGTAACCGCTTCCGATTGCCCAATGACATGTTTAGCCAACGTTTTCTCTAGCGTCAACAAGTATTTAGCTTCGCTGCGGATCACCTTTTTGACCGGCACACCAGTCATGCGGGCGACAACCTCAGCGAGGTCTTCGCTTGTTACCGTCAGTCGCTTAGCGGCCTTGCTGGACGCCTGAAGTTTTTTCAACTGTTCGTCAATCTGTGAGGCGCGTTGTTTGGCTTTGGCTGCTCGTTCATAGTCTTCGGCATCCACCGCATCATCGATTCGTGTGTTTACGAGTTTGAGTTCTTTTTGTAAGGCCCGTACTTCTGGCGATGTTTTACCACGGTCGATCCTTAGATGGGCCGACGTTTCGTCAATCAAGTCGATGGCTTTATCAGGCATAAAACGGTCATTAATATAGCGTTTGGCGAGCATCACAGCGTCTTCCAATACTTCATCGCTCAACTTAACGCCGTGAAAAGCCTCATAATGCTTCCGAAGTCCCTTAAGGATTGCCAAAGTCTCGCCCGGTGTTGTTTCAGGAACCTGTACTGGTTGGAACCGGCGTTCTAAAGCAGCATCCTTTTCAATGTATTTGGTGTATTCCGACGTTGTCGTAGCACCGATCAATTGAATTTTACCCCGAGCCAAGGCAGGTTTGAGTATATTGCCGGCATCCATCGCGCCTTCGGCAGCACCGGCACCAACTATCAAGTGCAGTTCATCGATGAAAATAATTGTTTTGGTATCTTTTTCGAGTTCAGCCATAACTTTTTTCAAGCGCTCTTCAAATTCACCACGATATTTAGTGCCGGCAATCATACCAGCTAAATCAAGCAGTATTAGGCGTTTATCCAGCAAACTATCAGGGACATCTTCGGCAACGATTCGCTGGGCTAAACCTTCGACGATAGCAGTTTTACCGACTCCGGGCTCACCTATCAGCACTGGATTGTTTTTCGTACGGCGGTTGAGGATTGTCACAACGCGTTTGATTTGGTTTTCGCGGCCAACAACTGGGTCTAATTTGCTGTTACGAGCTAAAGCAGTCAAATCTGTTCCATAGGTATCAAGTGCAGTTTGGCGGGTCTTTTTGGAGTTACGACGACCAGTATCAGTTGGTTCACTCTCTTCGTATTGTTGACGGTTTAAAAGCTGCTCAATTTCCGTCACCATGGCATCAACATTGACGCTGAGGCCCACGAGCAATTTGGCGCCTTGTGAATTCTTTTGGCTAAGTATGCTATACAAAATATGCTCGGTACCACAAAATTCCTGATCGTATTCTTGAGCGATATCATAGGCCATTTTGAGCGTTAATTTTGCAGTTTCACTCAGGCCCTTTGCGCCGACATTTAGGATAAGCGTTTTCGGCGTGCCGTTTAACGCCAAACGAGCGCGGTCGAGAGTGATTCCAGCGCCTTCAAGTATTTTGGCACCCATGCTTTCTTCCTGAGCCAATACACCAAGTAATAAGTGCTCAGTTCCAACATAGGCACTGCCGAAGCTGCGCGCTAAGGCATCAGCATGCTTCAAGCTCTGCAGTGCGTTGTTGGTCAAGTGATTTAAAAATTCTTGAAAGTCTGGTGAGTTAGGCATCATAGTTCTATTTTCCCCCATTTTCACTGAGAAATCTGTGAGATTTCTTAGTATTTACAAATCAGGAGCTTTTAAGCGTTGTAACGCAGCAAAAGTTCTAGTACCTATTCTAGTGAATTAGCACTCTCGCGTCAAGAGTGCTAATTCACTAGAATACAGCTGGTACCCAGTCTCAGCTAACGGCGTAGCGAACGATATTTGCAATGATTCCAAGCCCAAACAACACTGCAAATACTACGACCGTTAGTTTGAGGTTTTTCGCTCGGTCTTTGAGTGGTCGACCCTGCTTATCTTTCATGGATCCAGTAAAGATCAAAATCCAATCAATAAATGCCCAAATGCCGCAACCACCCAAAGTCACCAGCTTAAGAACTCCAAGTCCGGTATAGCCCAGGTAAAACCTGTCGGCGCCAAATACCCCCAAAAAGTATGCTAACAACCACGCGATAAGATACTCTTTATCACTCTCGCCAGCCATCACTGCCTGTTGACCTGGAGCTTGTGGTAGTCCATTCGCTGGCTGAGGGTAGCCGGGCAATGCTGGTCCGGTGGCCTGATGAGTATTTTGGGCAGCGCCTGAAGTTTGGTCCGGAGAGAACTGTTGCTGGAATGGCTGCGGTGCGTTTGGCTGCGAAGCGTCTGACTGAATTGGCTCAAATGGTTGCGACTGCGAAGGTTGGGATTGCTGTCGGGGTAGTGGTTGCATGGGCTGCGATGCAACAGGCTGCGATGGATTAAATTGTTGCGACGGTTCTTGTGTTGGCTGGCCTGCCTGTGGTTGCTGTTTATTCGGGTCGGGCTGGTAACTTGGATCCATTGTTTGTATTTCTTTTAGCTTGTATTACCTCTGATTGTAACAACTTATGCTTATTCAGCAACGTCTCAACTCAATACCGGTCAGCGATACTACGTGTTGATACTAAAAGAATATGGCCAAAACGGCCACAAATAAACTAACGGTGCCCCCTGCAGCAATTGCAAATAGTGAGCGGAACTTTCCATGTAGGCCTGGGTGCTTTTTGACCTCACGGAGGCCCAATACACCAAGGATAATCGCAATCGGTGCTGGAATGATCAAGATGCTAAAGAGTGCCACGTAACCGGCCGCTATGGCTACACCAGAAGTGTTGAGTGGAATAATGTAGTGCAAACCGTGGTCACCTTGCGGCGGTATTTGTTGCAGTGGTTGCGACTGAGCATCCAGTTGGACCTGTTGTCCATAAACCTGCGGTTGGGTTTGAGGCAACGAATCGTAGGGCTGCGGTTGGCCAGCACCTTGGTACTGTTGCGGTTGAAATTGTTGTTGCTGTGGTGCAAAGTCCTTCGGCTGATACTGCGGTTGAGGTGAGGTGCCAGGTTGAGTCGAGAGTACAGGCTGAACCGGCAGCTGGTTCTCGGGTTGTGGTTGCGGTGTATCGTTCTGATTTTGTGGATTCATATTCGAGAGTATAGCATTCTGGTAATAAACTAGCATTAATTCCAGGAAAGTATGATTTCTGAACGTAGTGCGCATGTTGGGTTAGTAGGTGACAGACCTGCAGTTGCAATTTCAGTAACTGGGAGAGGTAACTCAGAATCAATGAGTAAATTGACGAACTCCGGATCAGTCCTTCGGTCGTTCACGAAAAGAATAAGCGATTCGCGCTCAACATCCTCATAGCATGTACCTTCGATCATCATGATTGTACCCAATGCTTTTGCCAATTCTGGACCATGTTGAGCAGCGATTTTATCCCGACGTTCAGCAGTGGTATTTGCAGTTGCTAAGGATTCTTCATGTAGTCCAATTATTGCGGAAATGGCAGTAATGAGGCTTGCATTTAAAGGACGCTTGCCGGTCTCAATCCGCGAAATATAAGACTGCGAAACACCGAGCAGACCTGCTAGCTCAGCCATACTAACCCCTTGATCAATTCGTGCACCACGAATGAGCGCACCGACTCTGGATGCTTCACTGTGGGCTAGGAATTTTTTTGACGGATTATTAGTCACTATTAATACACTATACTATATGTAAGTATAAATGTCAAGTATATGGCTCCAGAATAGACATGGCTGGGTGGCCACGCCTGTTCGTTACTGGGGATAGTCAGGTACTATTCGCCGTGCTGTTCGATGGCGTCGAGCAAGCTATTTTCGAGTTCGCTCTTCTTTTTGAGCTTTGGTGGTACTTTCGGTTTGGCCGACTCTGCCGCTGTAGTATTAGCAGTTGAGGTTGAGGCTTGGGCAGCAGACGCAACTGGGGCCTCCGGCGTGGTGTCGACAGGTGCGCTAAGTTGATCAGCTTCGATGTCGATTTCGTAGCCACTCAACTTGCTCGCCAACCGGACGTTTTGACCGCTCTTACCTATAGCAATACTAAGCTGGTCCTCTGGGACGAGTACTCGTGCTTTTTTGTTCTTCTCATCAAGCGTTACCTTGGTAACCCGAGTTGGGCTCAAGGCGTTCGTGATGTATTCAATGGTGTCATCGCTCCAGACGATAATGTCGATTTTTTCCTGCTCACCAACTTCAGATACAACTGCGTTTACGCGTGTGCCGTGACCACCAACGAAGGTGCCGACCGGATCAACACCTGGTACATTGCTGGCGACGGCGATTTTGCTGCGCACACCGGCTTCACGGGCAATGCCTTTGATTTCGACGGCGCCACTTTCCATTTCTGGAACCTCACCGCGGAACAACCATTCGATAAATTCTTTGTTGCCACGGCTAACTACCAATTGTGGACCGCGGAAGCCGCGCTCGACGTCTTTTAGGAATACTTTTAGGCGTTGGCCTGGGTAGTAGCGCTCACCTTGAATTTGTTCGCTACGTGGCATAATACCCTGCGCTTTGCCAAGGTCGATACGACAAATATTGCCTTCGACTCGCGAGACGACGGCATTAATAACGGTGCCAATTTTGTCTTCATACTCTTCCATGACAATCTCGCGCTCGGCTTCCCGGAGACGTTGCAAGATAACCTGCTTGGCAGTCTGGGCAGCAACGCGTCCAAAAGCTTCAACTTTTTCGTGTAGTTCAATCATGTCACCGATAACGGCGTTCTTTTTCATAACTTGAGCATCAGTCAGGCTGATTTCGTAATCGCCATCGCCGATGCGCTCGACAACTTCCTTGGTAACAAAAGCGTCGACTTCACCGGTATTGAGGTTCATGCTCACCCGGATGTCTTGCTCACGATCTCCGTAATCACGACGGTAAGCAGCAGCAAGCGCTTGCTCAACAACTTCCTGTACGGTTTCTTCGGGTAAGTTCTTTTCCTCGGCTATTGCTTTGATGGCGGTAGCGAGTTGTTTAAAATCCATGTCCATTATTAGTTTCCTTTCTAGTTAGCTTCCAAAGTGTGATGATCATATAAAGTGGTCTCTGATACGAAAAAATCCGACCTGTTGGCCGGATCGAACACTTTTAGAATATCATAGCGGCGCTTAATGGTCAATCTTGCTCGGTACGCCGACGAGCTTGCTGGGCCTGTTCGAATGAAAGCACCTGATTGCCTGCAAGTTCCTGTAGCTGGTCAACCGCTTTTGATACGATCACATACGTTACGAGTGCGTTTAGCTGATCTCGCTGATTGATACGCTGAACATCATAGACAATATCCGCTGCCTGGGCTGAGGCTGAATCGATACTACCGTCTTCAGGCCATGTTTTGTACGCACTAAACCACATGAGTGTGCGGCCTACATTTCGTCGAGTTTTGCGCCGTTCGAGGCCGCTGGCAATACGGAGTGCCGAGCCAGCGATTGCTAGACCACCTGGAATAGCATCACTTTCAATCCCATGCTCCGCGTCTTTAGCTGCGTGCAAGCCCCCTATTAAAACCATAGACATTGCGGCACCTCTCAGCCCAGCGCTGAACAGTAAATCACGCCCTATCACTTTTTTGACAGATTGTGGGTCAGTAAAATCAACTCTCTGATCGCGCGTTGAGTAGCTACTGTCTATGTTGAGACTAAACTTCATAAGCATATTATATCCTACTTCATCATTTGCGGCTCTGTAATACCGCTGATGGTATACTGTTGACATGAATAAATCTGTCACCCGCTTGTACGAACAATTTCAACCAGCGCACTATGACTTGCAACTGAAGATTAACGACGAAGCTATGACTTTTAGTGGTAGTGTCGTGATTGCTGGCAAAAAGGTTGGTCGACCAAGCCAGCGGATCACCTTTCACCAAAAAGGCTTAAAAATAACTCAGGCTAGGATTCGGCGAACTGACAAAAAAGGTGCCAAAGTCTTTGAAGTATCGCGCATCAACACCCAGGACAGTTTCGACGAAGTTCGGTTGCACAGCAATGAGATGCTATATCCGGGTGGCTACAACATCTTTATTAATTTCGAGGGCAAGATAACCGATGGCATGACCGGTATATATCCCTGTTATTTCAAACAAGATGGTATCGAAAAGAAATTATTTGCAACCCAGTTCGAAAGTCATCATGCCCGTGAAGCCTTCCCTTGTATTGATGAGCCTGAAGCCAAGGCTACCTATGATCTGACGCTCATCAGCGCGGCGAATATCGTCACGCTAAGCAACACGCCTGAAAAAGAAAAACTCTACGGTAAATTAGTTGACGGTGAGTATGTAGCCTGTAGCAAGGATGAGGCAACGCAACAACGAACGTTCTTTGAAACCACACCGAAAATGAGCAGTTATTTGCTAGCTTTTGTCATCGGTGAACTTCATAGCAGAGCCACCAAAACCAAACGTGGTACCGATGTTGCCGTATGGGGTACGGTTGCTCAGCCAGCAAACTCATTTGATTTTGCATTAGACGTAGCCAAAGGCTCAATCGAATTCTTTGAAGACTACTTCGGCGTAGACTACCCACTTGCCAAGGCTGACCACGTCGCGCTACCTGATTTTAGCAGCGGTGCCATGGAAAACTGGGGCCTGATTACCTACCGTGAACGCGTGCTGCTGGCTTACCCTGGTGAAACAAGCCAGAGCATCAAAGAAGTCATCGCTACTGTTGTGGCGCATGAGACGTCGCACCAGTGGTTCGGCAACCTCGTAACTATGAAGTGGTGGGATGATTTATGGCTTAACGAGAGTTTTGCCAACATCATGGAGTACGAAGCACCGGACGCCATGTACCCAACTTGGGGTTTCTGGGATACCTTTATAGCTCAAGAAGCCTTGTCGGCACTGCGCCGTGACTCAACACCTGGCGTGCAGGCCGTCAAGCTCGATGTGAACCATCCGGACGAAATAAGCACCCTCTTTGACCCGTCCATTGTGTACGCTAAGGGTGGCCGACTGCTGAATATGATGAAGCAGTACATTGGTGAGGAAGCATTTCGAAAAGGCTTACAAGCGTACTTTAAAAAGCACGCCTACGGCAACACTATCGGCGCTGATCTATGGGCTGAGCTAAGTGAAGCCAGCGGCAAAGACGTGGCTGCATTCATGAACCCCTGGCTTGAGCAATCCGGATTCCCAGTGCTTACCTTAACTCAAACTGGCGCAGAAGTTACCATCACTCAAGGCCACTTCCTGGATGACATGACTAAAATTGATCCTGATCGTACTTGGCAAGTTCCGCTGTTTTCTACTAATGATGCTGTACCGGCACTACTGGCTACTCCTGCTAGCACCATCACCCTGACAACCAGTGAGACTGCTCTCATCAACCGTGGCGCGCATGGCCATTACGTTGTGAATTACGAAGACGATGCCCAGCGCGATATGCAAGCCCAAATGATTAAATCAAAGGAATTTAGTAATGGCGAGCGTCTGATGGTGCTTAATGATGCCAGTATGCTGGCCCGGGCCGGTATTCGCAGCTACGGTGACGTTTTGCAGCTGTTAGCCGCCTATAAAGACGAAGATTCTGAAACTGTCTGGGACATGATCGCGCTCATCATCGGCGAAAGCCGCCGCTTCATTGATTTAGACGATAGTTTAGAAGCTGCTATCAAAACATTCATTCGTAGTTTGGTTGCCGCTGAATTGCAACGCCTTGGTTGGGACGAAAAACCTGGTGAGGACATCGGCGATCAGAAACTCCGCGCGACAATTATTGGACTTTCTGCCTATGCTGATGAACCAACTGTACTTGAGCACGCTCAAGCGTTATTCGCGGCATATCAAACCAACAGCTCGGCGATACCGCCGGAACTACGAAGTATAGTGTTTGGAGTGCCAGTGAAGCTTGGTGATAAAGCTGCTATCGAGTATCTGTTAAACCTCCACCATGAAACTAGCAATAGTGACTTGCAGGCGGATATTGCCGGTGCTCTGACGGCCACCCGTAATCCTAAAACAGCCAGCATGCTGCTGTCGCGCATCAAAGATCCTGCCCTGGTCAAGCCACAGGATGCCGATCGTTGGCTTATTTACCTGCTACGTAACAGGTATTGTGGCGACACAGCTTGGCAGTGGATGGTTGATGAATGGCAATGGTTGGTGGACACCTACCAAAACGACAAGTCGTACGATATGCTGCCACGTTATGCCGCGTCAGCCTGCAGTACTAAAGAATCAGCCGACCGTTACAAAGCTTTCTTTTTACCGAAGACCAATCAGATCGCACTGAAGCGCAACATTGAGATTGGCATCGAAGAAATTGCTACTCGCATCACTTGGCTTGAACGAGACCTTGCTTCAGTCCAGACTTTTTTTAACTAATGAACTTTGAACGAGTGAAGCGTTTTTTGTACAAAGCTTTCGTTTTAGCGAGCGGCTACATAGTCGTAATTATGTTTGGCGGTTTTTTTGTCTTACCAGGCTTGTTTAACGTAAACAGTTATGCATTACCGCTTGCTGTCGAATTGTTTCTTTCAGTAACTTTCGGCGTGGCCGTAGCAATTCTTTTAGTTAGTGCAGTACTCTTGCCTACAATCTTCCTACGAAGTCCAAACAGTCGACAGCGGAACATACCCATAACTACGGCGGCAGGGATTATGTTGATGGGGATATTGTTGACTGGTGCGTTGTATATTAAATCCGTCTATCGGCCGTGCCGAGCTTTCTATGACGCAGCGCAACCTGAGCGTATTGTCCGAACTGAGAACTGTGGTGCCGGTGGCTACGCAACAGGTTTCAGCGGCAAAGGAGTAATTGGCGTCCTAATATTATTTTTCTTAGTCGCAATGGTGACAGGTTTAATGATTTGGTTAGGTCTTAAAGTTCAGGAAACTCGGCGTTCTAAATTGTTAAAGACTCGATGAAGTTTCGTACGGTAAAGGCCGACCCACCAACTTCTATAGCCGCTAAATAGTAGCCTCGCGGCGCTGGTCGCTCTTGCAACCAAGTATTCGCTGCAAAAGCCATTTGCTTTAGTTTTTTTGAAGTGATGTATTCTAGTCCACCGCCTTGAGCATCACTTCGACGGTATTTTACTTCAGTAAAGTATAAAAATTTATTCTTGCGGGCAATAATGTCGATCTCGCAAAATCTGGTTCGGTAGTTTTGCTCCAGTATCTCGTAACCCTTCGCTCGTAAATACTCAGCTGCTACTTTTTCGGCTTGGCGTCCAATCGTAAAGGTAGTCATGGCTTGACACCGAGCAACGCCTTAACTGGTCGGAATGTCTGACGATGGATAGCAGTTGGTCCATATAATGTAAGCATCTGTAGATGCAAGCTCGTACCGTAACCCACGTGTCGATCAAACGCATACTCCGGGTATTTTTTGTGGGCAATGTTGGCCATATAGCTATCGCGAGCCACCTTGGCAATAATACTAGCCGCACTAACCGCCGGCACCGTGTCATCGGCTTTGACGACGGCTTTAGCCCGCGCGTCATTTGGAAAATAATTCAGATTTCCATCAACAATAATTTCGCTAAATTCGACTTTCGATTGGTTTACTTGGTCCACGGCTCGCTGCATGGCCAGGCCTACAGCCGCCGTTAGGCCGATCTCATCAAGTTCAGATGCCTCAACCCAACCGATTCCAAAAGCCAGCGCTGTATTACTGATTTCTTCGGACAGGGCTTCGCGCTGAGCCTTGCTCAGCTTCTTAGAATCACGGAGTCCAATGATTGGCGGTCCAAGTATCACCGCCCCGGCTACTACTGGGCCTGCCCATGAACCACGACCAACTTCATCTATGCCTACTGTTATCACATTTATATTGTACGCCTGTTGGCAAACAAAAAGCCCCGAGTTACCGGGGCTTTAGAAATATACCTAGTTCTTATTAAGCTTCGTGCTTGGCAACTGCTTCAGCAACTTTAGCGTCGTTTGCTGACTCTTCGGCTGCTTTAGCATCGTGTTCAGCTTCGGCTGCCTTGGCAGTATCTTCGGCTAGTTTTGCCTCTTCGGCTTCAGCCGCTTCGTCACGAATGTTATTAACGGCATCTTTGTCGAAGTCCATTCCAGTCAAGCGAGCTGACTTGCCCGTACGCTCACGCATGTAGCTCAGGTAGTTACGACGAACTTTGCTACGCTTGGTAACTTCAATCTTTAGCACGAGAGGGCTGTGGAGCAAGAAGCTTTTTTCGACACCAATTCCACTAGCAATACGGCGCACCGTAATGCGGCTTGTGTGACTGCCCTTGCGGTCGGTACGAATAACCAGACCTTGGAAGATCTGTACACGTTCCTTAGCACCTTCACGGATTTTTTGGTGCACTTTGACGGTGTCACCACTGCGTACATTGACGACAGCGCCCTTGAGGTATTTCTGATTAATCTTCTGAATTACACTTTCCATATCCGTACTATCCTACATCATTCTCTCATCTGTTGCAATACTAGTTCGTAAATATCGACTTAAATTATAGGTTCAGACTTGCATCACACTCAAAGTATTGGCTCATGACCCACATTTGGATACTCGGATACACTGCAGTTGTCTTAGCTCAAGCTGACAAACTAGTAGTATGCCAAAATAGTGCTGCTATGGTTAGCCTACTACGCGGTACACCTCATCAAGAGTGGTCTGGCCAGCACACACCATCAGGATGCCGTCTTGGAGCATTGTCCGCATACCACTGCGGATAGCAGCGGCCTCGATGTCTTGAGCCGAAATAATTGTGTGGGTGGTTTCTAAAAGCGTCCTAATCTCACCAGTCATCCGGAATAATTCGCGAATGGCTAATTGGCCCTTAAAGCCGTATGGGTTATCTGGGCTTGATCCGGCTTTGTATAGTTGCAGATTATCTAGATCAGGCCGGTCGACACCGGCCGGTAATGTTTCGATAACCTCACGAATCTTAGCAACTTCAGCCTCGGTAGGCTGATACGGTTGCTTTAAGCTACCGTCGAGCTGGCGTACTAAGCGCTGAGCCAGTACTAAACGAATGGCTGACACAAAGAGTGGGTTTTGGCCAATAACATCAGTGAGTCGCGTGAGAGCGGCAGAAGCGGAACTTGCGTGGAACGTACTAAGTACTAAGTGACCGGTCAATGACGCTTGTAAAGCGGTTTTAGCGGTGTCGTTATCGCGGATCTCGCCTACCATCACAATATCCGGGTCTAAACGTAATACAGCTCGCAGCTTTTCCGCAAAATTAAGTTCTTGTGAATTCTGGCTGGCGACAGATATTTGGACAATGCCGGGAAAGCCATACTCAACGGGGTCTTCAATAGTTATAATCTTACGTTCATCGTTGTTAAGTGTGTTCAAAATTGAGTAGAGCGTGGTGGTCTTGCCAGAACCAGTCGGGCCGACTACCAACACCAAGCCCGACGGCTTAGCGATGATGTCATCAACAATGGCGCGCTGCGCCGGGGCTAAACCAAGTCGATCAAGGTTGTACATGCTTTGGTCCATATTGAACAAGCGCATCACAAAATCTAAACCGTTGATGGTTGGCACTGTCTCTAAACGAACATTAATGTCAACTTCTGACCCATTAGCCATGCGAAGGTGTTGGGCAATGTGGCCCTGCTGTGCCTCACTCGATGCGGTTGAGATATTAGCCGAACTGGCAATTGCTGACACGAGTAAGCGATATTTATCATAGGTAAGCTGGGCGATCGGATGCAGTACACCGTCAATCCGAAACCGAATACGCACGTTGTCGCGTTGGCATTCCGCGTGGATATCGGAAGCACCTACGCTATGCGCCTGTTCTACAATGTATGCCAGCATGTCGTCGGCCCGAACTTGATTTAGTGTCTCCGACACTTGGGCGACCATTTGCTCGCTGCCCGAGTCGTTAATTTTGATGTCTTGATAAATGACTTGCTTCGGTGGGTCATAGAGATGCATGTAATCTCGGAAGCCAGCTTCCGAGATTATCGCGAAAGCGATCCTTTGATCGCTGAAGCGAGCGCGCAGGTTACTCATTGTGACCTGCGACGTGCTGGTGGTTACGCCAAACAGAATGTTGCTCTGATCAACCCGTAGCGGCACGATTCGATTATTACGGAGCTCGCTCATAGATAAGATATCTTTGTACAAAGGCTTTTCAGCCATTTGTGAGGTATCAGCGTAATCAAGACCGAGGATTCGGGCTCGATTTTGGGTAGATAGTTCTTCGTCGGCTCGGGCGTCTTGACTCATTAAGCATAAGTATAACGACTTGCTTGTCATCTGTCATCACTCACAGTGTATTAGGTTAAATGTAGCGCTAGTTGTGGTGCATGAGCGGCTTTGTTACTCTCGCCCGTAGATTAAAGGCCGAAGCTTATAGATGCACTCGGCATGTAAACAAGCTAGAATGAACGGATGCACCACATTATAGTAATCGCCCATAACGTACGCAGCACCCATAATGTCGGCTCGCTACTTCGTACGGCCGAAGGCCTCGGGGTACAAAAAATGTATCTAACTGGCTATACTCCCTATCCGCTATCAACCAGCGACGACCGCTTGCCTCATATCGCCGAGAAACTAGACGCCCAGATTCATAAAACAGCGCTCGATGCCGAAAAGCTTATAGAATGGGAGCATGTTGAGGATATAATCTCGGTACTCGCCAGTCTCAAAGACGAGGGGTACACCATTGCGGCAATCGAACAGTCTCAGCAGTCAATAAAGCTTCCAGACTATACAGCGCCAACAAAACTCGCATTGATCGTAGGTCGCGAAGTCGAAGGGATTGAGTTAGAAGTTCTAAATGTCGTAGATGCAATTCTCGAGATTCCGATGTTTGGCAAAAAAGAATCGTTCAACGTCGTCCAAGCAGCCGCTATGGCTTTATACCATTGTCGGTTTTTATAGGGTTTATGGTATAGTTAGTTTGAAATCACAACATAAACATTTGAGTAATTACCATGACATTGGTCGCCCCACGCAAGCCACCGGCTCATCATAAAAAGGCCGTAGGCAGACATCACCGTCCGAGCAAGACGTATCACAAGCCATACTGGCCGTATTTGCCGTTGATCGCAATTGTGATTGTTGGTTTGCTATTTAGTAATAGCGGGTTATTGCCGGGTCGGCCTTCGGTACTAAGTTACGCAACTGAAATGAGTATCCAGGGCCTACTCGATAGTACAAACAGTCAGCGCATAAGTAACGGTATCGGTGCTTTGGCGTTGAATGGCACTTTAGACACTGCCGCTCAAGCCAAGGCGAATGACATGGCGGCACGTGATTATTGGTCGCACAACACGCCCGACGGCAAAGCGCCATGGACGTTCATGGACGCTGCTGGTTATAGTTATCAGCTTGCTGGTGAGAACTTGGCGTATGGCTTTACGACAACCGGTGACACGTTGACGGGTTGGATGAACAGCCCTGGTCACCGGGCAAACATACTAAACGGTGGTTACACCGAAGTAGGCTTCGGCTTTATAGACATCGCCAACTTTCAGGGCTCTGGCCCAGAAACCTTAGTCGTTGCTATGTATGGAGCGCCCGCTAACGCCCCAGTGCAAGCCGCTACTCCAACCCCTGCCGCCGTCAAGAAAACAATCACGGCAGTACAATCAGCACCAACGACTACCACCGCATCATCTGCCGGCGCACCAGCCGCTGAACCAACTCCAGTTGCAGAAGAATCAGCTCCAGCCCCGACTCCTACAGACGACACGGTGAAACCTGAATCTACTACCATAGCAGTCTCCTCAAACACCGAACTCAAAAACATTCAAGAACCAGCCGAGTCACACGTGAACCGATCCCAAATTTTGACGGCCGGCAAAGCGCCGTGGAGCGGTTTAGCTGTGTCTCTGATAGGGGCAGCAGCAATTTCAATTTTCTTGTTCCGTCATGCTATCGCCTGGCGCAAAGTATTCCGGCACGGCGAAGAATTGGTGCTTGAACATCCGGTGCTTGATAGCGTCTTCGTAACACTTGCTGTATTAGCAGTCATTCTAAGTCACTCAGCTGGCGTTATTCGGTAACCAGCAAGTTAAAGACAGTCCTCTGACGCAAAGAGCTGTTTGGTCATGGTCGAATGGACGAGAAACTAGCTTAGTGGAGCTTGACGTTTTCGACACCAACTAATTCTCGGAGAGTAGTTAAGACCGTATCATTTAAATCGACCCGATCGGGCAGTTTCACAGCTTGTTTGCCTTCTGCTTCACCGAGTACTAGTACGACTTCCGTTCCACCTTTGTTACCATCAAGTGCCTGCTTTAATGACAATAATATCTTCTCGTTCTCATTTGATTTTAATCGGATGTACAGCCGAGGATCCGGCGCCACACCACCTTCATCGCCCGCAGCTTTTTTTGTCATTTTGACTGCAGTTTTTTTGCTTATAGCCGGTGTCTTCTTCTTGCGGCCAGTGTCTTGGTAGGATGTTGCTTGCTCAGTAGTAATTTCGCGGGCATCATCCACCATTACTTTTACGTCTGAGCTGATATTGCCTTCACGGTCTTTGGCGCTGACTCTGCCACGGATGAGCACGATGCGGTCCCGCTCCCACAGCCCCAGCGTTTGTTGGAAACTATTAGGAAACAAGATGACTTCGACTTCTCCCGTCGTGTCTTCTAGTTTAATGAAGGCCATTTTTTTGCCAGTTTTAGTAGTGATTTCGCGAATATCAACAATTGCACCACCGATGGTAACTGCTTTACCATCATGTTCTGGTTTCAATGTATTTATTTGAATTGTTTGCTCAGCTAAAAACTTCTCAAATAATTTTAAGGGGTGTTGGCTCAAATAAAGTCCCAGCAGCTCACGCTCCCACACTAATTGTTCCTTGGTATCAAATTGCTCGATTGGTAGCTCTAGTTTTAATTCAGCCCGCACCGTTGTATCTTCATGATTGCCAAACAGATCAACCTGACCGCTGCTTAGTTGTTTTTGCAGCCGTGAACCGTAAGCTAACAGCAGATCTAAGTTATGAAGCAGTGTGCTTCGATCACCAAACCGATCAAAGCTGCCGGCTTTGATCAAACTCTCCAGCGCTTTGCGGTTAGCAATGCGCGTACTAACGCGGGCCAGAAAATCTTCTAGAGTATTGAATTCGCCTTGGCTCCGGCCCCTGAGAATTTCCTCAACGGCACCACTGCCAACGTTCTTGATAGCTTGCATGCCGAAGCGGATTGGCGCGGTGCGATTATCTGGGTCAGTAGGGTCCGGCACGACCGCAAATTCCATGTAGGATTCATTGACATCCGGCGGTAGCACTTTGATACCCATACGCTGGCACTCACTAATTTCGATGGCTAAACGATCTGTGTCATCGTAATCACTGGTCATCAGTGCCGCCATAAAGGCTGCTGGATAATGAGCCTTTAGGTAAGCTGTTTGATAAGCGATCAAACCATAACAGGCGGCGTGCGACTTATTAAAACAGTAGGCGGCAAAATCTTCGAGTTGCTTCCAAAATTTGTCCATGGTGTTTCGGTCGGCATTCGAGTGCTCGACGGCACCATCGATGAATTCTTGCTTCATCTTCTGCATCACGTCGATCTTCTTTTTACCGATAGCTTTGCGGAGTGTGTCGGCTTGGCCACCAGTGAATCCACTCAAATCCTTGGAAATCTGCATCACTTGTTCCTGATATACAAGTACACCATAGGTGTTCTCGAGCGCACCTTTCATTTTAGGATGCATGTATACAATTTTGCGTTCGCCATGTTTGCGGGCAATGAAGTCATCTATAAACTGCATTGGACCTGGCCGGTACAAAGCGACCATAGCCACGATATCTTCAAACTCCGTTGGCTTAAGTTCTTTCAGATACCGTTTCATGCCGGCAGATTCGATTTGGAAGACTCCGGTAGTGTCGCCGCGCTGTAGCAGCGCATACGTTAGATCGTCGTCGAGCGGAATGGTGTTGATATCGATGTCAACGTCATAGACGCGCTTAATAATACGGAGGGCATTCTTGATAATTGTTAGGTTTGATAGACCCAAGAAGTCCATTTTTAGAAGGCCGAGTTCCTCAACCGGTCCCATGGCGTATTGGGTGGCTACAACGCCTTTCTGAGCCATTTCCAGCGGCGCATAGTTTACGATGTCGGTTGGCGCGATAACCACACCCGCAGCATGCACCCCGTGGCTGCGTATTGTGCCTTCCATTTGTACAGCCAGGTCAAATACCTTGCGGGCCATCTCATTAGTATCATATTCATTTTTTAAGTCAGGGTCCTTAACGATCGAGGTGCTGAGCGGAATATGATTGCCTTGAACTGGTGGTGGAATCATTTTGGACCAGCGGTCAGCTTCGGCATACGGCACCTGCAGTACGCGGGATACATCCCGAACCGCATTGCGGGCTGCCATCCGGCCAAACGTCACAATGTTAGCCACACGTTCGGTGCCATACTTTTCAACACAGTATTGAATTACCTCGTTACGCCGGGTGTCCTGGATGTCGATGTCGACATCAGGCATTGAGATACGGTCCGGGTTCAAGAAACGTTCAAACAGCAGATCGTACTTCATAGGGTCCAGCTCTGTAATTTTCATCGCATAAGAAATAATCGATCCGGCGGCTGAACCACGTCCTGGTCCGAATACAATACCCTGGTCCTTACCCCAGTTAATGAAGTCCGCCACAATCAAGAAGTACCCGTTAAAACCCATAGAATCAATCACTCCGAGTTCATAGATTGCCCGATCAAAAATGGACTGCTCTAACGTCGCCTGGCAGGCATTATCGTCCATCGAATGGGCCGCCTCCTCAGCTATGCCACCGTAGCGCCAGGCGAGGCCTTTCCAGACGAGTTTATGCAGGTATGACTTTTCGTCCTCACCTTCTGGTACTGGAAATTTAGGAATCAGAATGCCGCCAAGCTCAAGTGTTACTTGACAGCGATCAGCGATAGACCGACTATTACGTACGAAGTCCGGATGTTCAACACCCCACCGTTTGATCACTTCCACCGGCTCGGTCACATGCAATTCAAAATCTTTAAGGCTCATGCGCTTCTCGTCGCTCATGAATGAGCCAGTTTGCACACACAACAGTATCTCGTGAGCCTCTTGGTCGGCATGCTTTAAGTAATGGGCGTCGCAGGTTACTACACACGGCAAATCTAATTCTTTGGCCATTTTGATGAGCTGTTCGTTGACCCGTACTTGCTCGTCCCACTTACTTGGATGATCCGGATGGCCGTGGTCTTGGACTTCAATGTAGTAGCGGTCTCCAAATACTTTTTTGTACCAGGTGGCGGTTTCAACCGCCTGATCGTATTGACCTTGGCGCATGGCATCGCCAACTTCACCACCGATACAGCCACTGACAACAATTAATCCTTCATTGTACTGCTCGAGTAAATCATGATCGATGCGCGGCTTGTAATAAAAGCCCTGCAAATTAGCGACCGTCGACAATTTCATCAGGTTTTTATATCCCTGATTATTCATTGCCAGTAGGATAAGGTGAAAATTGGATTTGTCTTTTACCGGGTCACGGTCGGTGTGATTTCGCGCCGCAATATACGTCTCCATACCAATAATGGGCTTGATGTCGTGGGAGGTAGCCTCTTTGTAGAACTCCACTGTGCCAGACATTGTGCCATGGTCAGTCATTGCGACTGCTTCCATGCCCGATGTTTTGACATAGTCAATCAGCGCCGGTAGTTTGGTTAAGCCGTCGAGCAAGCTGTACTGCGTATGGTTGTGCAAATGCACATAATCGCGCGCACTTAAAGTGGTGTCTGACACTAGTTGTTACCCTTTACGTTCTACCTAATAGTATAGCGCAAACTTTCCTCTGTCGGCGAGCTTAAATAGAACTAATAATCTAGTCAGCTAGCAAATTGAAGTAGCGCGGTAACGCAGGAACTTAGGTTTGGTTACTTTGAGAGGTATTTTCGGAGGTGTTTGATCGTGGCCTTAGCGTCATTTAACGCGCGCTGTAATTCCTTGCTATCAGCTTTGCCGTTTCGGAGAGCGGTAACAACTTCGGCAGTTTTGTCTTTAGCATCACCAGCTTTCTCAGCTAGATCCTCTAGCTCTTGCTTAGCTTGTTTGCTAAGTTTTTTGCCCTCATCGAGTGGATCATTCAATAAAGCCTTTAGCTCTTCTTCAACAGCCTGCAGCTGACTTTCTGCTTCAGCCACGCCTTTGGCAGCTGTATCTTTAACGTCTTGGCGCGTATCTTTGCCTGATTGTGGTGCGGTAAGCATG
Source organism: Candidatus Saccharimonadota bacterium (assembly GCA_014377695.1). Lineage (GTDB taxonomy): Bacteria > Patescibacteriota > Saccharimonadia > Saccharimonadales > UBA4665 > JACMPA01. The sequence continues at coordinate 43,686 of JACMPA010000009.1, read as the reverse complement.
CCGGCAATGTAGCCCGCTGTGGCAGCGATAGCGGCTCCGAGTGCGAATTTTTTGGCAGCTGACGAGTTAGATTTCTTAGCCATAATTATTTACCTTTCTTATGCTTATTGACTGCCTCTACGACATTAGTAATTGAGCGAAACAGGCTCATCGGTCCAGCGGCTTTCGTAAACACCTCAGTGGCGTGCTCCGCGTTCTCAATGACTTGCTCACCCTTTTCAGCGATACGTTGGATGCTTTTGATGACTTTGTAGGCCACTATTAGGACTACGATGCCTATAATTAAGGTTATTGAGAGTAGAGAGGAAACGAGTATTACTAGGATTTGTTCAGCTGTATTCATGAAACAAGTATCCCACAATCCGCTACGCTTGCAAGTAAGGAAAATTACTGAGCTAAGCGTTTTTCGAGATATAGTCGTAAATCTGCACCGATATCATCGCGTTCAAGGGCAAAATCAACTACGGTCTTGATATATTCCAGCTTATTACCGGTGTCATAGAACTTACCGTTTTTGACGCTCAGGGCGTAGTACTCAAAGCCGTCATCAATCATCGATTGCATAGCGGTTTGGATATTGAGTTCACCGACGTTATCGTGCTGCTCGGCAGCGCGTTCCACGTAGGATACAAATTCTGGACCAAAGAGGTAGTTACTAACACTTGCTAGTTCTGAGGGAGCATTCACCTTACCTGGTTTCTCGACAATACCCGTCATCTTTAGCACGCCGTCGTCAACGGAGTCACCAGCCACAATGCCATATTTATCATAATCACTATCTTGGACCACTGGGACACACGAAAAAACTGATCCACCAGTTTGTTCATGCAGATCGATCATTTGCTTGTACGGGTTTGGGTCAGCCACGATAAAGTCGTCACCCCAAGTGTAAATAAATGGTTCGTTATTAACCAAGTGACCGGCATACAGTAGCGGTGCGGCATTGCCGAGTGGTTCCTTTTGACGTACGTAGACAAAGTTAGCCATATCAGCGATCTGACGCAGGTCGTTCAATAGCGGTTCCTTGGGACCGGTAAGCGCGGCAATCAACTCAGCGCTTGGGGCATCGAAGTGGTCCTCAATGCTACGTTTACTGTAATTGCTAACAATAATGATGTCTTTAATGCCGGCTTCAACTAACTGTTCGACTATGTACTGGATAATTGGCTTATCAACCAAGGGCAGCATTTCCTTTGGCATAGCTTTGGTTTGTGGCAAAAAGCGGGTACCAAATCCGGCAGCGGCAATGACGGCTTTAGTTACTTTTGGGTGGGTGGTAGTTTCAATCATCGCCGGAGTATAGCATGCGATGCATGCATGCAGTGTGAGTTTTTACTCAACTAAATTCGTAGCTTTGGGCTATGAATTGAGCTGCTTTTTGATCAATTCCGTGGCCAAGGCCGGGTTGGCTTTACCTTGAGATGCTTTCATGACCTGACCCACGAGGAAGCCGATGGCTTTCATCTCACCATTTCGTACGTCTTCAGCGGCCTTGGGGTTATCACTTAGGACTTGATCGACAATTATAATGATGGCGCCTTCATCGCTGACTTGGATAAGGTTTTTGTCACGGGCGACCTGTTCTGGGTCCGCTCCAGTTTTCAAGACTTCCGCGAGCACTTCCTTCGCGGCTGTAGAGCTCAGTCTGTTGTCCGCCACCATCTGCGATAGCGTAATGAGCTGTTCGTCGTTTTGTGCCACATCTGTCACTACATCTGCTTCGTCATCGTCCGATTGAGGCTGGAGCAGCCAAAAGGCTATACGCTTAGCGTGTGACGCATCTGCAGCTTCGTAGACGCGTTTAACAGTCATAGCAGTCTCCGGGACGGCTATGATATCAGAGGTTGTCTTAGCATCGATACCAATGTCAGCCATGACTTTGCGATAATCATCAGGCAAATCAGGCATGTCACGTTTGATACTCGCTATGAATTCATCAGATAAGACCACTGGTGGCAGGTCTGGATCCGGCATATAGCGGTAATCATCAGCGTTTTCTTTAGTGCGCTGACTGAGTGTCTTCTGTTTAGCATCGTCCCAACCGCGAGTCTCCTGTACGACTGTACCGCCGCTTTCGAGTAGATCGATCTGGCGATCGACTTCATACAACGTAGCCTTTTCGACACTACGGAAACTGTTAAGATTTTTTGTTTCGGAACGGGTACCCATGATGTCCGTTTTACTAACTGACACGTTCACGTCAAAGCGCATATTGCCGTAGTACAAATTAGCTTCCGATACAGCGGCGTATTTCATACGGAGGTATAGCTCTTTAGCATAGGCTTTGGCTTCGGCGGCACTGTGTAGCTCCGGTTCACTTACGATCTCCAGCAGTGGCGTACCGGCGCGGTTCAAATCAACCAAACTATAATCTTTGCCGGCCGGATGTGTGCTTTTGCCGGCATCGGCTTCCATGTGTGCTCGAGTAAGGTTGATAGTCTTTGGTGTACCATCAACATCGATGATAACGGAACCACCAAGGATAATTGGCTGATCAAATTGGGTGATTTGGTAGCCCATTGGTAAATCCGGATAAAAGTAATGTTTACGGTCGAACTTGCTAAACTTCTGTGGCACAGTCCCCAAAGCAAACGCGGCCCGGCAAGCTAGCTCAACAGCGTGCAGGTTTAGTACTGGTAATGCCCCGGGCAAGCCAATGTCGATATGGCTCACAAGTGTATTTGGGGCGGCCTCACGAGCATCGTTATTGGCAGCACTAAACAGCTTGGTCTGAGTTTTCAGTTGCACATGGCATTCGATGCCAATCGTCACACTGTATTGGTCGCGTACTGATGTAGTTGGCATTACAAAGCTCTCAAATCTTTTAATGCTTCTCGGAACCCAATTAGCGCCGTCATAACGTCTTTCTTCTTCAGTTTCTTTATATCTTCATGTACCAGTTTGTTACGAAGTTTGTGGCCGAACCACATGCTGTCGTTGTCTTTGATGTCGTGCTGGGCCGCGACCATCCGCTCGCCCATTGTTTTGCCTTTATACTTGAGCTTTTTGAGTGCTTCATCGAGCAATTTATCACCATCGATGATTGCCAAGGGCCAAGTTTCTTCTTTGGAGCATAAATTCTGGGCGGATTGCCAACGTTCTTTAAATTCGGCTAAATTAATCTTTTTGGGACGGCGACGCAGAAACCGAGTGCCCGCAGCCAGCACTGCGATGGCTAGCCCAGCTACAATCAATACTATGGTGCTGGTGCTATCGATCATGCCAGTATCCCTTCGACCGCCTGGGCTGCGTCAAGCAGCCGGCGATCGGCGCGTTGTGGGGCAATTAACTGTAACCCAACTGGCATACCCTCAGATGTGCCGGCTGGGATACTCACTGCTGGTAGACCGGCCAGGTTGACGGCAACGGTCATGATATCGGTCAGATACATCTTCAACGGATCATCGCTGTTAGCGCCTAGTTTAAAAGCAATTTCTGGGGCTGTTGGTCCGATAAGTAGATCGACTTGCTCAAAGACTGTATTGAATTCGTTGATTAATTTGGTGCGGACAGTTTGAGCTTTTTTGTAATATGCATCGTAGTAGCCGCTGCTCAATACATAGGTACCAATCATGATGCGGCGCTTAGCCTCGTCACCGAACGCTTCATCACGGGTACGACTGTAGCTGTCTTCGAGGTCAGCTGGATTCGCCGTACTGTAGCCGTATTTTTGTCCATCATATCGTGCCAAATTACTGCTAACTTCGGCCGGGCAAATAATGTAGTATACCGCCAAGGCAGCTGGTAATGTTGGCAAACTCACTTCTACGACTTCCGCACCGGCGGCTTTCATACGAGCAATAGCAGCCTCGATACAAGCTTTGACACCGGGATCCAGGCCTTCACTCATGTATTCTTTGATAATCCCTACCTTTTTGCCTACGAGTGATCCTTCAAGACCCACATAGCCGGCAGAGTCCCGGGGAATTGTTGTGCTGTCTAGCACATCAACGCCACTCATTACATCTAGAATTAGTGCGGCATCATCAACCGTGCGAGTCAGTGGACCTACCACGTCGGTGCTGCTGGCCATGGCTACCACCCCGCTACGTGACACCAACCCATACGTCGGCTTATAGCCGACAGCACCACAAAAGCTAGCTGGTAAGCGGACAGAGCCACCCGTATCAGTGCCCAGTGCAAACGGTGCCATGTCCAGCATGACGGCCGCCGCTGATCCACCTGACGAGCCACCCGGTACTCGGTCGATGTCGTGTGGGTTTTTAGTAGTGAAGAAATCGGAGTTTTCGGTGCTAGAGCCGTGGGCAAAAGCATCAAGATTAGCCTTAGCAACACAAATAGCTCCTTCAGCTTCCAGCCGATTGATGGCAGTCGACTGATAGGGGGCTGTAAAGCCCTTAAGAATATTGCTAGCGGCAGTAGTATCACTTCCGAACACCAAAAAATTATCTTTCGCAATAAATGGTACACCTGCTAGTCGTCCGGCAGGTTGGCCTGCGGCTACAGTAGCATCAACTTCTTTGGCTCGAGCTGCGGCTAAGGTATCAAGTGTGGTAATAATCGCCTGATATTCGGCCTTTTCACCAATTGTCGCCAAAGCTTTCGCCACCAGATCTACTGCTTGCAATTCGCCAGCGTTAACCCGAGCGGCAATATCAGCAATTGGCAGCCACTGACTCATCCAATCATCCTTTTGACCTTGATAAGGTCGTTTTCCGTAGCTGGTACGTTTTTAAGTAGCTCCAAGGCATCATATCCGTAGTTACGTTCTTCATCAGTACGCGTTACATTCGTCAGACCGGTGACTTGGCTAGTCGGCTCGAGCCCGGCAACATCAATGCTGTCTAACTGTTGTACGTAATTAAGAATAGCTGCTAATTCTGATTGGTAGGTAGCAATCTCTCCATCACTCAACTTTAGTCGAGCAAGACGAGCTAATTTAAGAACATCATCACGTGTAAGATTTGCCATTTGCTGGTCAGTATACAGATGTTTTACCCCTGACGCTAGCTTGTATTTCACAATCAGATATGCGTTTTTTGCACGCTGTTTTGTTGTGAGATATTTCACACAAAGTACTTTACAAAGCATAAGCAGAGGAATACATTTATAATTGAGCGCGATTTATCCACGCCCGTAAGGATACAACAAAAAAATCATGGCGGCCCAAACATCTGTAGAGTTTTCACCCCCCGGTGATAATTGTGCCTTGCCGGTTTTTCCCGAACTGGCTGTCGACGACTGGCGGATACTCTCTGACCGTCCGGGGCATGTGCCAGGCGTCGGTAAAATCATTACGTCTTTAGTAACAATGACCGACCAAACGGCCTACATCAATCGAGACATTTATCCCAAAAAACGGACGAACGAGTGTGAAATAGAAATAGAAACTGCCCTAGGAACTCGTGTGGCTGGAGCCAATACGTTATGGGGCGAAATGGCCGCTGTGGCTACGGGTAGTGTTGTGTCAATTTTTGGGTCAAATCAGAACTGTGCCGTACCGACATCACATTCCCAGGATGTATGGTCAGCAAGCCTCGTAAACACAACTGAAGTGCCTGCCAGAGGCCATAAGTCAGGTGAAGGCCCGAGGATACTGTGGGGAAAGTCGATGGGCGGGATGGCAAATAACGGCAAGCTAGCCTACGCTCCACTTTTTAATACCGAAATTGCCTATGCCCTAAATGAAGATCCCTCCCTGGTGCATGCAACTGGAATTGCTGAGACAGTTCGTGGCATAACGCTATTAGACATAGCACAGGAAGGTATTGAGTTCGGTGCTGATGTTGTGTTCCGACAAGAGGGCGAATCGCATGCGCGGCACCTCAAACGCTTGTTTGGTATGCGGGAAACCTTTGGTGTCAGTCCAAGTTATGCAAAGACTCATTGGAATGCCGGTAAAGGTATCTGGCGTGGTGATGCCGGACGATTTCTTCCACACATACCGGCAGATCAAGCAATGACAACAATTATGCTCAATTTAAACCGATTGAATCACCGCGCAGAATATGGTCAACATCAAGAAAACATGCCCAACGCCTACATAGTTGATAGAAATTATAAGCATCTGGCGCTCGGTAGACATTTTATGGTGATGGCCGGTATTGATGCCCTACAAACAGCAACGAACATGCTGTCCTCCGGTAAAACACCAACCGAAGTAGCCAAGCACGTATCTAGTTTGTTGGAACTGCGCCTTCCCCATCGGGAAAAACCGTAATCTAATTACATTTTGGCTTTGATATCATTAATAATGTCCCGCAGTTCAGCAGCAGTTTCGAATTGTAAATTGGCACTGGCCAGTTCCATTTGACCCGATAAATCCTTGACCAGCGAAGCGTATTCTTCTTTGGGAATTTTCTTGAGATTAAGTTTAGCCGATTTAGCTTCCTCTGGAAGGTCGTTATTCATACGATCTTCAATTGCTTTTTGAATGCCAGTCGGGGTTATGCCATGTTTCGTATTGTAGTCTTCTTGGATCTTGCGGCGGCGCGTTGTTTCATCGAGTGTTTTTTGCATGCTCTTGGTGATCTTGTCGGCGTACATAATTACGTGACCCTCAACGTGCCGAGCAGCCCGTCCAACCGTTTGGATCAGTGCCTGCTCACTGCGCAAGAAACCTTCTTTATCGGCATCCAGAATCGCCACTAACGATACCTCGGGCAGGTCCAATCCTTCACGTAGTAAGTTAATGCCGATCAGAATGTCGTAGACACCAAGCCGCAGATCGCGCAGGATGTCAGTTCGATCCAAGGTGTCAACGTCGCTGTGTAGATAAGCAACTTTCATGTTTAATTCCTGCAGATATTCAGCCAAATCTTCGGACATCCGCTTGGTGAGCGTTGTAACGAGCACCCTCTCATGCTTAGCGACTGTAGTACGGATCTCGGCTATCAGATCATCAATTTGGCCCTCTATCGGTCGAATTTCTATTGGCGGATCGAGCAAACCAGTTGGACGAATCACCTGCTGAGCTGGCTCAGGGCTACGGCTCAGCTCAAATTCGGCCGGCGTCGCACTGACGTACACCGCCTGGTTTACATGCTTTTCAAATTCAGTAAATGTCAGCGGCCGATTGTCTAGAGCGCTGGGCAATCGGAACCCGTAATCAACCAAAACTTCTTTGCGAGCCCGGTCGCCGTTGTACATGCCACGAATTTGGGGCATGGTCATGTGCGACTCGTCGATTAGCATCAAGAAGTCATCTGGGTAATAATCAAGCAAAGTTGCCGGTTGTTCACCTGGTTCACGGTCGGTCAGGTAGCGACTGTAATTCTCAATTCCCTTCACGAAACCAGTTTCTTCTAGCATTTCTAGATCAAACCGAGTGCGTTGCTCGATGCGTTGCGCTTCGATCAGCTTATTCTCGCTCTGGAATTGCTTGACCCTCATTTGCATTTCTTCTTCGATGCTTCCTAGGGCAACCTTCAACTTATCCTGAGGTGTGACGTAGTGACTGCTCGGAAAAACTTTCAAAGAATCCATATTCTTGGTGATTTCACCGGTGAGTGGATCGATCTGAGTAATACGGTCGATTTCGTCACCAAAGAATTCAATTCGGTAGGCCATTTCTTCGGCAGCGGGGTACACGTCGACAACGTCACCGCGAACCCGGAAGGTACTACGGTGAAAATCTATGTCGTTCCGGGTGTACTGGATGTCGGTCAACTGTCGCAGAAGCTTATCGCGGACTCGGCGCTCGCCTTTATTCACCCGTACAGCCAAATCATTATAATCGGTGGGCGAACCAATGCCATATATACAGCTGACGCTGGCTACGATAATGACGTCTTTTTGGGTCAACAATGAATCAGTAGCCGAGTGCCGCAACCGATCAATTTCTTCGTTGATCTGACTGTCTTTCTCGATATAGACGTCGCTGCGGGCAATGTAAGCTTCCGGTTGGTAATAGTCGAAGTAACTAACGAAGTAATGAACCGCATTGTTTGGAAAGAAGTTTTTGAACTCGCTATAAAGCTGGGCCGCCAGGGTTTTGTTATGGCTTAGCACCAATGTCGGCCGCTGGGTGTTCTGGATGATGTTAGCCATGGTAAACGTCTTACCAGAGCCGGTTACACCGAGCAGTGTCTGGTCGCGCAGACCAGCATCAACACCAGCAGTTAACTGCTTTATTGCCGAGGGCTGATCGCCCATCGGCTTATAGTCGCTATGGAGTTCAAATTTTGCCATCCTACTATTGTAGCAAGCTTAGTACCTAAGAGTTATGACTTATACATTAGTGAGCACAGCAGCAAGTGCTTGAGCTGATATATTCAGTGTTGCGTTTGGTGGGGCTTGTCTTATGGCCCTAAATGAAGTTATTGAGTTGCTATTGCAAGTGAATGGAATATGGCTTTGATTACTCCGGCGTTGTCATTGGTTAAGAAGTTCTTATCGGCACCATTCGTATATGCGTAGACGTTAGGTTTGAATGAGCCCTTTGAGTCATAGACGGTAACAAAGTCTTGACCTCCTACATAGCCCATAGCCGGCTTGTTGATCAAGACCTCATCGCCGGGATTAGAGTTTGTTACTCCCATACCATACATTTGCTTACCGCCACCATCAGCGAAATGATATGTCACGAGCACGACAGAAGTCGGTTCATAAGTGAGCGTTACTTTTCCAGCTGTGTTTTGTTGCTCCTTGGCATAATACACGTTCTTGATGTCGAGCAAATCGGTAGATAAGTTCTCGCGTGAGTTACAGTCGTTACCAGCCATGAATGGCTTATCGGTAGCTTTCGGTTGACAATCACCGCCGCGGCCACCCTGGTCGGCGCCAAAATGTAGTACCGCCTTACCTGATGGATCGGTCACTGTCACTATTGAGCTTGCCGCTGATGAGTCTTTATTAGTGATAGTTTTATGTGTTGTCCAGTTGGACGGGTACGAAAAGCTAAATTTACCAATCGTGTCCTGATAAGATGACAGTTTCGCCTCAGAGTTTGCAACCGTAGGCTTAACGACTGCTTGATTGGCGTTCGCGCTCTTATCAAGCGACTCATCAGTGTTTTGCTTGGCGTTCCATACAAAATAACCGGTTCCAGCAAGCATGGAGATAATTACTATGACGAGCAGAGCCTCTGGAACTGCGAAGGCTTTTTGATTCAAATTTTTCATGTGTAGGTTTCGTTTAGGGTTATTCGTACAGATTACGGTATTTGGCGTGTTCAACGTCGAGGAATTTACTAAGTTCGGAGATGAGTTTATCGGCATCTTCGTCAAACGTAACGAAGGCCCCATGACGTAGTGGGTGGGCCAGGCCCATCAGCGTCTGGATTTGCTCAGATACGCCACCAGCACCCTGCAGGAAGCCGATCGGCGTATCGGTCTCCATGGCGATGGTGAACTCGTGGAGGGTACCGAGTCGTCCACCAATACTTACGACAGCATCACTGGAGGTGATAAGCAGCGTGTCGCGCCCAACGTAGTGCAGGCCGGTGTAGAGAATTGTGTCGTAATCTTTAACTGGTAACCGATATTTCATGACGTGCTCGACTTTCGTCGAAGCCGGACTGATACCGACGCTCATTGTGCCACCAGCAGCTTTGTAGCCCTCAGCTGCGTAGTTAGGCAAGCCAATAGTTGCCCCGCTTAGCAGACTGTGACCGGCGCGGGCGAGAGCCGCGCCGAGTTCGCGGGCAAGTTCTTTGCCCTCTTCGACGCTGGCGCCCTTGGCGGCTCCAGATACGCAGATTTGGTAATGTGTTTTTTTCATGCCACCCTTTTCTTTCTTATATCAACGCCGGTTCAGTTGCTAATTCGGATTCTAATTGACCAAGTACAACTTGTTCAACGCTATCATGCTTAAGGTATTTTAGCAGCAGTTCGTTCCAGAGGGAATGCTGCAAATAATGGACAATTCGGTGCTCGTACGGCAACTGGTTACAGGTCGCCAAAGCCACATCAATGACATTGAACGAAACTGGCTGTCCATTGCGAACAATTGCCAGGTGATCGGTGCCACGCCAGAAGCCCATACTCGGCTCAATAGAGGCTAGTACATCTTCGATAGAATGCCAACTCAGGTCAGATGCTTGAATGTGGGGCTCTAAGACTTCTGCGCGAAAGGCATCCTGGAAGCGAGCGTAGTAGCGCTGAATAATTTGCCACGGAACTTGCTGGTCAAGCAGATCCGTCGATAGTTTTTGCTCATCGGCAACAACGTCCTGTACAATAGCGCCGAAATTAGCTTTAACCTGACACAGTTTAAGGAGCGTGCTAGCCGCACGGAGCTCGTTCATGCTATGCAACGCGAGCATTAGGGTGGTTGTCATCACTGCCGGTGGCACGGTTGTCGGTTGCGGCAGTAGGACTATGGCACCGTATTCCTTTAGTGCGACAACGGTATGCTTCCGAGCGTTGGTAAGTATGTCGGCCAGCTTTTGCCAGCGCTCGTTATTTGGTGTTATGACGGCTACTTCACGAGCTTCAAAATCGGATGATTTCAGCCGTTTATACCCATCGTAGAATAATCGACGCCAGGTGACTGATTCAAGCAGCCATGCCGCCGCCAGCAACGCAGCGACAGATTCGTGTTTCAACATTGAGTCCACAGAACGGTACCCCAGGTGACGCATCGTTTGTTTAGGAACCTGTTTTTTGAGCAAGGACTTGGCGGTGGTCTGTTTGAGCGCAAAGGTTGAGCGCTCAATATCTGCAACCTTTAGAGCATAGGCAATGGCATCTACAACTTGATCACTGCCGGCCATTCGGCTCAGCGCTTCAACCAGTTGCCGGTCATCAGCGAGTAATCGCTCTCTGAGTACGCCATACAGTTCAGGGCCAGTGGTGTCATGAGCGTCTAGACCGAGCTCAGTGAGTTTGCGTTGAGCCGCTTGCAGCATGTCGGCCGTCAACCGCACATCTGCGCTGTTATACCCACTTGCCCGCTCAAGCCGCTGCAGCCCCTGCCGTAACAGATGCTCCTCAGCTCCAAATATCTCCGACAGCATGCGCGTCATATTGCTTTTAGTTTAGCAGAAGCGCAATAAATCAACTATACCTTCCAACAGTAGTACCTAGCTGTATAATACTAGTATTACAATACTACTGGGTATATGTCAATTATTGCACCTTACTGCTTGTTAAAAACTGGTAGCCTTGTACCACTCAGGGGCTTTGCGGAGCCATTCGTTTAACTCTTCCTCATTCAAAAGACCGTTCTGGGCGCCGACTTTTTGGACTACACTCATCGAGTTAATAGGTGCCCACTGTAATGCACCTTCTAAGGTGTTACCCTTCATGAGGGCAGCAACAAATGTGGAAGCAAAAGCGTCACCGGCACCAGTGCGTTCATAGGGTGGTGCTGGATCAGGATACAGTGGCATTTTCAGACGCTGGGAGCCATCAGAGGCATATGCACCATCAGGGCCGTCAGTGATGACAGCAATTTTGGCACCCAAGTGATGCAAGTTATCGAGCAAACCATGCAAATCATCATAGTTTCCGCCAGTAACGAACACGGCTTCTTCACGGTTTAGGAATATAATCTCGCTCCGAGCATAGATACGCTTTAAGCGTTCAACGCCGACTTGCATCTGAAATGTACCGGGTTGGAATGCTAATTTGACTACAGGGTTAGCCTCAAGCCAGTCTGCAACGTCGTCATGGTAGTCGATAGCATGATCGGATATCGAACTGAAATAAACCCACTTCGGAACTTCATTTGGCTTCACAAGCGGCCAATGGTAATCGTATTCTTCGTGCTTAATCAGGATTGTGCGCTCATCTTTGTACCAGAGTACGAAGTGATAGTTGCTGATTTTGCCTGGATTAATGTGCACAAAGCGGTGGTCGATCCCTTCCTTGCCCAAGGCCAGGATCATATCACGACCGTATTTGTCACCACCGACGTTGGTTTCGAAGGTAGTTTTGAGGCCTAAGCGAGAAAACGCTACTGCGGCGTTTGCCGCGTTGCCGACAGCTTCGAGTGTTTCACGATGATCAAATGGCAGTTTAGTGCCAAACTGCATTGCCAGCCACTTGCCATGGTCGTTTTCGTACGTGTGCGCATCTTCATTGATTAAACGAATGAAGTCATCTGTGACGATGTCACCGATTGCCATCACATCAAATTGAGTACTATCGTTCATCCCACCACTTTCTATAATTCAGCTTATGCTTGTTTCCAATATTTTGACATAATGACCCGCTTAAGTGCAAGCCAATGTCATCTGGCTATTTATACTTGGGCTTTACTAGCCGAGTTAAAGTCAGCTAATTTGGCCTCAATGACTTCCTGGACGGCGGGCACAACTGCTTCATCGATCAGTTTAGCGACTGAGTATTCGTCTGGCTTTTCGGCCAAGATCTTTTCGAGTGATTTACGGTAGGCGAAGCGCATGTCACTATTTATGTTAATTTTTGTGACGCCGATTTTAACGGCACTGGCGAAGTAGTGACCCGGTGTATCGCTACCACCATGCAAACTGATGTTGCAATCAAACGTATCGCGCAACCGCTGTAAAAGTTCGAGGTCGAGCACCTTTGGTACCGGGTATTTCCCATGCAAATTACCAATGGCCGCTGCGAAGGTGTCGATACCGGTTGCATCGGCGAACGACTTAGTGAGCTCCGGTGTGCTGAACGTCTTTTTGATCTCTTCGTAATCAATGTCTTCCTTGTGTACGTTTGAGCTACCACCAAAGTAGTGTGGCTCACTTTCGACCATGGCACCAGTAAATTTGGCATACTCCACTACTTGCCGAGTTGCCGCAATGATATCTTCATCACTGGCGTTGTGATTGGCCTGACTGACGTCAATGTGAATAAATTCGAAGCCGGCATCAATACCCTTTTTCGCAGCCTCGACGCTCGGACTATGATCGAGGTTAATGTACATTTCCAGGCCATATTCGACTTTGTAGTTGTCGACCATGTCGCGAACGTTTGCTAATCCAACGCTATCTACTTCGCCTTGGCTGACTTCGACCAATATCGGAGCGTTTAGTTTTTGCGCTGCACGAGCAACCGCTTTCAATGTCGCTTGGTCATCTAGGTTAAAAGCACCGAATGCCCAGTGCTCGGTTCTGGCGCGCAACATACTAGCTCGTGCTGCCGCACAATTGTCACGCATCTGTTGTAAAGTTAAGCCCATGTTTCCACCCCCGTTAAAATTATTTCATCAAAAATGAAAATGTATTCCTAGTTTTAAGTTTACCTCAATGTAGCTTGCTTTAGCTAGATTCTCACAAATTTTCAAGTTGCTACCATCAACCGATGAACCTTCGTTCGGAGCTTTTGTATCACTAGTAGTAATGTCGTCAATCAGACAAGCTTTTTGCCATTCAGGATTTTGCCGGCCAGATAGTATTATCTTAATCTGGCTGCGTTGCCAGTTCCCTGCATCGTCTTTGTATAGCATTGAGTCCATGTCATTGCAGCCGCGGATAACTGCTCGATTCACGTATTTGTTGGTCTTGAAATATGTGTTAAATTCTTTGATACGTGTCGTTTTGTCTTCGTTATCAGTTGCACATGTAGTGCTACTCAAGAAAAACTTTTTGATAATGTCTTGGTGCGCATAGTTAGTATCGTTGCCAGTGCTCAAAGTAAGTGGTTTGTAATGTGGTGCGCACAGAAAAAGTAGTACCGCCACAACCGCGAACACGGCCAGGCCGACATACACCGGTCGCTTCGGTATGTGAACCAAGTATTCTTTCGGTTCTATAGCTGTTGAGTGTGGTTTTGATGTGGGCATGGTCTATTTTTTGTCGACGACGTGGTGCGCTGCTAAACGAATGTGTTTAGCATCTAAACCAAAATGTTCCAATAGTTCACTCGGCTCACCGGATTCACCGAAGCGGTCGAGCATGCCAATACGCTTCATTGGTACAGGACACTCCTCAGCCAATAATTCAGCAATCGCTCCGCCCAAACCACCTATAATCTGCGCTTCTTCGACCGTCACGACGGCTCCAGTCTTTTTGACGCTTTTGAGGATGGTTACAGTGTCGAGTGGTTTAATAGTTGGGACATGTATGACTTCAGCCTCAATACCGTCTTTATACAGCTGCTCAACGGCGGCTAACGCTTGATACGTCATGGTGCCAGTGGCAATGATTGTGACGTCAGTACCTGGCTCAAATACGTAAGCCTTACCGATTTCGAATGGTGTTTTATCGGTTGTAATAATCGGAGTTGCTTCTCGGGCCAAGCGCATGTAGTTGGGACGCGGATCCTTGGCCATGGCGATGGTCATCTTTTCCGCCTCGATACTATCGCCAGGCGCCAAGACGACCATATTTGGGAGCGACCGCATAAGCGCAATGTCTTCGAGCATTTGGTGCGTGGCCCCGTCAGGACCGACTGACACACCGGCATGTGAACCAATGAGCTTTACGGGGCGATCGTTTAGGCAGATTGTGGTACGAATTTGTTCCCAGCAACGGCCTGGCATAAACGCAGCGTAGCTGCTCACAAATGGTATTTTGCCCATGGCGGCCATGCCAGCGCCGACCGTTACCAGGTTTTGTTCGGCTACGCCGATTTCGATAAAGCGATCAGGGAAGGCTTCTTTGAATAATCCAATCTGAGTTGAGTCCGTGAGGTCAGCACATGCTGCTGTGACGTTTACATCCTGCTCGCCGGCAGCTTTCAAACCGCGGCCAAAACCTTTGCGGATTGGCTCAACCTCAATTTTGCCAGTTATATCGACCAGATGTAAATTACTCATGTTCGCCTCGGATCTTTCCTTGTAAGGTGCGTAATTCGTGCAGGGCTAGCTTCGCCTGTTCGTGGTTAGGTGGCATACCGTGCCAATGGAAGTCATTTTCCATGAAGTCAACACCTTTACCTGGTATGGTATGGGCAATGATCATCACTGGCTTCTCGTGAACGGCGCGACCGAGTGCGCAGGCGTCAATGACGGCTTCGATATCATTACCATCAATCTCGATGACGTGCCAACCAAATGCTTCCCATTTGTCTTTAAAGTTTTCCATTGGCATTACGTCTTCCGTAAAACCATCGATTTGAATGTTGTTACGATCAGTAATCGCGATGACATTATCTAGTTTGTATTTGCTGGCTAACATGGCAGCTTCCCAAACGTTGCCTTCGTTTTGCTCACCATCACCCATGACGACATACACATAGCGGCTGGTTTGTTTATCCATACGCATAGCTAGTGCCATGCCGCAGGCTTGGCTAAGACCGGACCCAAGTGGACCACTGGTGTTCTCGAGGCCAGGAAGCTTGGTTCTTTCTGGATGGCCTTGCAGGCGCGATCCGAATTTACGGAGCGTCAGCAATTCCTTTTTTGGAAAGTAGCCGGCTTCCGCCATGGCAGCATACTGCACTGGCACACAATGGCCGTTGCTTAATAAGAAGATGTCGCGTTCGTCCCAGTTCGGATTTTTCGGATCGTGTTTGAGGACATTGAAGTACAGTGCCGTTACTATGTCGGCAAGGCCAAGTGGACCGGCACTGTGTCCGCTGCCAGCGTGCTCTAACATCTTTATGATGTCTTCGCGGACGGTTTCAGCAATTTGTTCTAGCGATTCGATTGAATGTTTTTGAGCCATAGTTTGTAGCTTATTACCCTAGTATTGTACTAATGCTTTAAGTGTAGCATATGCTCCGGCCGGATTGCCGGAGCCTTGGATAAACCCACCGACGTTTAATACATCGACACCAGCCTCAGCCAATACGCGGGCGTTTTGATCGTTAATACCACCGTCCCAACCGATTTCGATCGTCGGCTTGAGCTCGCGGGCTTTTCGGACTTTATCGAGCAGGTCCAAGTCCGCTTGGCCGCCGTGATAGCCTAAGTTACCAGAGAAGACGAGTAAGTGGTCTATCACGGGTAACGCTGGAGCAATATCCTCGACGCGCGTTCGCGGCAATATCGCTAAACCGACCTCGACACCGTGACGGTGGAGATACTCAATAAATCCCATAAGGTTACCCTCAGCTTCAGCATGAACAATCACGAGTCGTGGGCTCATCGCCAAAATGATTTCCATGTGATCAACCGGGTAACGGTGCATAACGTGCAAATCAATCGTCCGATCACCGCGCCACCAGACTTGGTCGAAGTTCACTAGTTTGTGTGGGGCAAAGTCACCATCGGTAATATCAACGTGAATACGAGTAGCAAAAGGCTCGATTCGCTGCATTTGTTCCATGTATTCATCAGTTGTTTCGGCAGTAATGGTCGGGCAGATGGAAACGTATTTCATGGCTAATTTAGTTGGTCTAACTCCTTTATCCGCCGTTTGAAGCGTTCCGCCCCAGCAAATGGGGTGTGCAGCCAGGCACTAATGATAGGTTCCGCTTCAACTGCAGTTAGTAATCGTGCTGGCAAACAGAGTACGTTGCAGTCATCATCGTTTCGAGCAGTGCGAGCTTCTTGTGGATCTGTGCAAAGGCAAGCCCGAATACCTTTGAAACGATTAGCAGCTATGCACATGCCCTGACCGCTGCCACATATTAGTACCGCGCGTGCATCATGCTGTCCGCTTGCTAGCAACGCATTCATAGCCCTGCCGGCGAACTGCGGGAAATCATCCAGAGGATCTAATGTATCGCCGCCCTTATCAACTACTTCGTGGCCGGAGCGAATCAAGAAGTCAGTTACCTGCTTCTTAAATTCGAATCCGTTATGGTCGGCAGCGATAAATATCTGCATGACTACAGCCTTTACTGGTGGTGACCGTCGTGATTTTCGTTTTTGTGGAGGTGCTTGCCAGTGTCGGCTACAACTTCTACGAGGCGGTTACTGTAACCCCACTCATTGTCATACCAAACCATAACTTTGGCCAAGTTGCCGGCAACGACTTTGGTAAGCAGTAAATCGACCGTACCGGAGTGGCTGTTCCCTATGTAGTCACTACTTACTAATGGCTCTTCACTAACGCCGAGAATGCCCTGGTAGAACGGTTCTTTAGCAGCTTTTTTGAATACCTCATTGATTTCTTCGACCGACGTAGAACGGCTGAGTAGTAACGTGATGTCGCTAATGGAAACTACGGGGGTTGGTACGCGGATACTAAGCCCATCGAACTTGTCTTTCAGCTGTGGTAACGTCAGTGTGACGGCTATCGCCGCACCGGTGGTCGTTGGTACCATGTTTTCGGCAGCGTTTCGACCCTCGCGAAGGTCTTTGGCTGGGGCATCTTGCAGTGCCTGGCTGGCAGTATAACTGTGCACAGTGGTTAACATCGACTTCTCAACTCCAAACTCGGCATCGAGGATGGCCATAACGGCACCTAGTGAATTGGTGGTACAGCTAGCATTACTGATGACCTCAGTTGCGCTCTCTAGCTTGTCATCATTAGCTCCGAGGACAATTGTGTCAACGCCATCGCTTTTGGATGGGCCAGATATAACCACGCGCTTCGCGCCAGCCTGGATGTGCAATGAGGCACTCTCTTTGTCCGTAAAGCGACCGGTTGATTCGATGACAACGTCGATTTTATTATCGTTCCACGGTAGAGCTGCTGGGTCACGCTCAGCATACACCCGGATAGATTTACCATCGACGATGACGTTTTCGTCATCGTGACTAACGTCTTTATCGTAGGTGCCATAGTTACTATCGTGCTTTAGCAGGTACGCCAAAGTCTTTGTGTCGGTTAAGTCATTAATTGCGACGATCTCGCAGTCCGGTCGCGCAAACGCGATTTTGAAGGCATTGCGGCCGATACGCCCAAAGCCATTGATAGCAATCCTAGTTTTCATCTGTTCACACCCTTTATTACGCTTATGTTTGTATTGTATAGCAAAAACTAATGGCGTGCCAAGACTTAGATTCCAATACTGCCTAGTTCACGCATTTTGTCCATAATTACTCCCAAACTTTGGCATTCCGGAGAGTTCAAATCAAACCATGCAGCTGCATCGACTTCGGTTGTTTGAGCAGCTAATCTCTCACTGCCAGCTACAAAGACGTAGCGACAGTCGTGATGGTAATGCTCTAGTTCGTACTTGCTGGAATTAGCTGGAATATAATGGGTATCTATATCGATTGGGACAAGCGGATTAATTGGGTCGATCGGCATATATTTAGCGATTTCGACGGCTGTTTCTTCGATAGCCTCACGGCGGGCTGCTGCTAATGGATCTGACTCTCCTGGGTCCCAGTGGCCTCCTGGCTGGAACCATTGCTGTAGAATCTTGTGATGTATGAGTAGTAGCTTTTTTCGGTCGGGAGAAAGCACAAAGGCGGCCCCAGTTACATGCCCTGGCAAGGTCTTGCGATTAGCTAAATCATCATCAACTGTTATTTGAAGCTGTAGCATAGCTAGTCGTTTAGTTTCATCTGGGAATAGTTCCAGATACCTGCTGAGTATCGGCCGAATTAACTCAGCGCTCAATTTCGATGCCTATAAATTCTGGCAGGTTTAACAAATCTTCAACTGAGTGTGCCGATTCGAAGAACTGTTGGCTCTCCTTGAGGTGTCCGCTACCGGCCATCACTAGCTGCTTAGTCGTTTCAAAAGTCTCCAGACTCACCTGTATTCGCTCGCCGGGACCCGGATCGGCAGCGGTGACATGCCGACCATTCCAAGCGATGAACGTATGGACGAACCACTCGATTTTACCTTCTGGCTGCTCAACTTCTACTAACCGCCAATCGTCAAAAGCATAGCCCGTTTCTTCGAGTACTTCTCGTTGAGCGGCGGCTACTAAACTTTCGTCAGTAGTGTCTACTCGGCCTCCAGGAAAGCATTTTAAAGATTTCTGACGGGGCTGCTCGTCGTCAAGCACGATGATTTTATCATCGACAATACAGATTATCGCGGTGGTGTCTGGTCGACGCAGCATTTCAAACATTGTCGTCGAACCGTCATACAATTGCTGCTTCCACTCGTGCACACTAAATATTTTGCCTTCAAAGGCATATGTCGCATCATCCGGGACTAAAACACTGCCTTGTGGAACAAGCTTTTTCATATGCTAGACTTGGTAGCGCTCGATTGACTTGGCTATGATACTTTTGGCTTCCTCTAGGTCGCCCCACCCAGTAACTACGGTCGACCCCGGCTTTTTAAGGTCCTTGTAATGAGTAAAGTGGTGTTCTAATTGCTTAACGAGCTGTGGGACATCAGCCAATGACGTAATAGCATTGCCATCATCACGGTTGTCAGCTGGAACACACACGATCTTGTCGTCTACCTCACCATCGTCGACGAATTTCATTACTCCGATAACCGTCGCTTCTAACCACACTCCGGTTGCGAGCGGTTCCGGGCAGATAATCAGCGCATCAAGCTCGTCACCATCTTCGTCAAGCGTCTGGGGAATGAAGCCATAGTTACAAGGCTTGGCAAAAATACTTGGGTCGACACGGTCAAGTTTGAAAGCAGCGTGTTCACGGTCCCATTCGACTTTTAGGCGCGATCCTTCTGGAATCTCGACCACTACATTAATGAAACCATTCTGGTAGTCACCTGGCGTTAGAACTTGGTTAAAATCGGGCATAGTTTAAACTCCTATTTAGTGTTGTTTCAATCTGATAAACATTGTACACTACACCCGAAATGCAAACAGCTTCTACGCCAAAAGTTCTGATTGTCGGCCACCGTGGTGCTAAGGGTCTCGCCCCAGAAAACACCTTGGAAAGTTTCGAAATTGCTATCAAGCATGGCGTTGATCAAATAGAAACTGATGTGCGCCTGACGAGTGACGGCCAAGTCGTCATCGTCCATGACAAAAAGTTTACTGATGCACAACGCAAACAACTCAGAGTTATTGACGCTACCTATCCTCAGCTTCGGGCCCACAACAGCAGCCTGTTGACGCTCGACGAAGCTATCACGCACGTTAATCGGCGGGTCCGCTTGATGATCGAGGTCAAGCAACGGGTCCAAACCGAACCGGTCATACTAATTGTCAATTCCTTCCTAAGCGAGGGCTGGCGAGCTGAGGACTTTATATTCGCCTCGTTTGACTACAAAGTCCTACAGGAAGTGCAGACTGCGCTGCCACAAATCGAGCTAGTCGTACTAGAGCGCTGGTCAAGCATCCGGGCCGTGAGTCGAGCTCGACGGCTTCAAACAAAGTATATTAGTATGGATCAATCATTTTTGTGGTCGGGCGTCGTCCGCTCACTATGCAAACGGTATAAGCTTTTTACTTATCCTTCTCAACACATTCCACATCGTCCAACCGACCCGACTCGGCCCCTAAAATGGACAAAATATGGGATTCATGGTATCATCACCGACTATCCGGATCGTTTCGAGCATTAACAGAGGTCACACGCTACTTGACAGATGGGTGTATTTATATCCTGATGTCAATACCCTTGTTGCCTGGACCAAATTTACTAACTTTTGACCGATGATTTGAAATGTCAGCAAACCAGAATCTCGCGGTAGTGCTACGAATAAGGATCTAGTTGTGGCACCTCAGCCAATAAAAGCCTCGGATACGACTTAGGTCAGGTATACTTGAATGATGCAACTAACTTTCGTCAAACGCGAGGAACTTTCGCCATGTGTCTGGGAATATTACTTTAAACCAGAGCGCGCTATAGACTATGTACCTGGTCAGTACATTGATGTCATTTTAGACAACGTCGAGGATGATCCTCGTGGCCGCGGGCGAGTGTTTACTCTGACTTCGCTACCGAGCGACGAGCTGTTAAGTTTTGTCGTTAAATTTCAAGAGCCGGTTAGCTTATATAAGCAGTACCTGGAACTACTACAGGAAGGCGATCGAGCGCACTGCAATAACGCCATGGGAGATTTGATTTTGCCCAAAGACACCGCTCGGCCATTAGTGTTCGTAGCTGGCGGCATAGGTATTGCATCATACGCTAGCATGCTCAAAAAGATGCTAGCCAAACGCGAAGAGCGCGACGTCTATTTGTTTTATGCGCTACGCAGCAAATATGAACAAATATTCAAGGATTTACTCAATTCATACCCTTTGCAATTAAAGACTATCGTTATAGCGCCCAATCGTTTGTCGGCGCAACAGATTATGCATTCTTCCCCTCCGAACGCACTCATATACCTGTCTGGTAGCGAACGCTTCGTGGAAGGTTTAAGTCAGAATCTCGAAACTCTAGGCGTGGACCAGAGCCAAATGGTCTACGACTACTTTGAGGGTTACGACGAACTCTAAAGGTCTATTGATCACAAATGGTCGGACTAATAATCGGAGCGGCTAAAGAGTTAGCTATCCGTACCTTGGACTCCTTAGCGACTTGATCACCCGCCGCCCGGGCGGCTGCACACTGCTGTTTGGTATAAGGACGAGACGCAAGGAGTTGAATTGAGCGTTCTGCTCGTTGTGCATCGACTTGTTTGAATAAGGTATCGGCCCAATCAATAAATTCAGGAAGCACAGATTGGGGCTCGATCTGGAACGTTAGTGTTTGTTGGCTATATTTCACCGCAACAACACCCGGCGCTTTGATACGCTCCACCGCCCGCGGCAACGAGCCATACATATTAGTGGCTTCATGCGAAAGCATTGTTGCCACTGAGCCTTGAAGTAGAGCTGCAGCATCAGGATGAAATATATTGGGGAAAGTAACCTCTGCATTACATTGAGCTACCTCGACGGTCGCCGCTACATCTTCACCACGTTGTCGTTGCGCCATACAAGCACTCCTTAGCTAGGTACTATCATACAACATGACGTACCTATGACTGTTCAGGAGTTTGATGCATAGCTACGCTACGGGAGTTCTCTTTAGATCTGAGCCTGGAGATACGCGTACTTTTATTTAGTTTGGGTAGTATATGCACCTCATCAACTTACTTTTTTTGCAGTAATTTCTGAGCCCGCGCGCGATGTGCGCCTTTTAGCCTACATCTTAATTTTGAGCGGGGTGTTTGCGGCCTTCGAGGTATTCGCGGATTTTGAGCGCGGCGGTGGCACCTTCGCCCGTGGCGGAGGCGATCTGCATGGTCGCGTGCGACCGGATGTCACCGGCTGCGAATATACCGGGGACTTTAGTCATTAGGTTCTCATCAGCTATGATAAGTCCGATTTCATCGAGTTCAACGAGATCTTTCACAAACTGACTGTTTGGACTGAGTCCGACGAATACAAAAACACCGTCCGTTGGAAAATCTGTTGGCTCTCCGTCCTTGGTAGCGGCGACTTTGACAACGCTACCGTCTTCACCGACGATCTCATCGATCGTTGTATTCAAATGTACAGTTATCTTTTCTTCATCAATAAATTTCTGGAGGTCGGTTTGCAGGACGTCACTGGCTTTAATGGTAGATCGGACTAACAAGTCAATGTGTGTCGCAAAGCGGGTTAGGAAAATGGCTTCCTGAACAGCCGAGTTACCGCCGCCGATGACGACCAGACGCTTGTCACGGTAAAAGGCACCGTCACACGTAGCACAGTAGTGTACTCCGTGAGCAAAGTACTCTTGCTCCCCGGGTGCGCCAGTCTTTTTATAATCGCTACCGGTTGCAATGAGTACAACCTTCGCCAGCATATCGCCGCTAGTAGTGTCCAGACGCTTCCAATCGCCCTCATCGGTGATGCTAAAAACTTCGCCTAATTCGATAACCGCGCCGAAACGTTCGGCTTGCTTCTGCAGCGCAGTCGCCAATTCTAATCCAGCGACACCATCAACAAAACCCGGGTAATTGTCAACCCAATCAGTGATGGCCGCCAGTCCACCCGGTACACCGCGCTCAAACAACAGCGTTTCGATGTCTTCACGAGTGGTGTAGATGGCTGCACTTAAAGCGGCCGGCCCGGCGCCGACGATAATCACATCATGTTTTGGAAGATCAGTTGTATTAGCCATCAGTGCTCCTAAAGCTTAAAATCAGTTCTTTTATATCAACAATTGGGTATTACTATACTTAGTATAGCATCAACTGGCCGGTTAGGCGATTGCAGGCGCAAGTTTGCTGAGGTTATACCCGACGATAACTTCACGAGTATCATCATCCTTAGTAACGACTGTTACCGGCACAGTAAGTGCCCCAGACAGGGCTAGAGCTTCGGCTTGGCGTTCTGGCTGCTCATCGAGGTTTACGACGTCATACGTGTGATTTTTAGTGTCGAGGAAGCGCTTAACCATGACGCAGTAAGCACAGGTGTTCGTAGTGAAGATAGTGATGTTTTTGACCATGGGGCTTCCTTTTCGTTAGATCAATTTCTCTGCAGTCGAAATTAAATCATTTATTTTGCATAACGCTTGTTGTTATTCTAGTATACGCTAGTGTTGTACTGATGCGTCAATACGCTATATGTTGTGTTTTTTGTACGCTTTAGGCACTTATTTCGTGCAACACGACGTCAAAAACCAAAGGTGCATCGGCTGGAATGCCGGATCCATACGGTGGGTTTGATCCGTAGGCCTGTTCAGCTGGAATCAGTAGCCGACGCGTGCCTCCAACTTTCATGCCCGGGATACCATCGCCCCAACCTTTAATGACTTGCCCGAGCCCAAAGCTAATCGATTTACCAAAATCTTTGCTGCTCTGGAACACCTGACCTGTAGCAGCAATTGCACCGGTGTAATCGACAGTGACGGTTGCGCCAGCACCGACTGGTTCGCCAGTACCTTCGACGAGGTCAATGATTTGTAGTGAGTCCACTGAATCAACTGGCGTAAAATCTTCTAACATTGCATCTCCTGCCATTATTTGGTTACTCCTAATACTTTTACGACGAATACAAGGTCAGACTTTGGTGGAATACCGTTTCTGCCTTGGTCGCCGTACCCTAGAGTTGCCGGGATTACTAGGCGTCGGGTGGCACCAATCTTCGTGCCAATCAGGCCTTGGTCCCAGCCCTGAATGACCGAGCCACCACCAAGTGGGAACTGCAAGCCGGTAGGCTTGTCAAAGTTCTGATCAAACACGGTGCCATCTTTAGCTAACGATCCGATGTACTTGACCTGCACACAGTCACCGCTTTTGAGTGCTGCGCCGTCACCTGGTTCCAAATCGGTAGTACCGAGTGCGCTCACGGCGCCTTCAGGTTTGAATATTTCTGGAAGCGGTAGTGCTGCAGCCGACAAACTTGCTGATAATTCGCATTTGCTGGTGTTAGGATTCTGATCGGCTGTCTGAGTGTCACTTTGGCTGTTACTAGTTATTATCGCAACAACTGTAATGGCTGAGGCTGACAGTAAAAATAGCACTGCTCCAAATCCCGCAAAAATTCTGTCTCGTTTCCTGGTCATATCTTGCTCCCTATTATACCTGACGTGTTCCTGTGCTATGCCTGACATAGCTGGAAACTCAAGTGTTACTTCAACCAACATTGTACCGCATTGTTACATTAAATTGAGCCGCTTCGTGCCGTATACTGGCTAAATTAGGTGCGACTACCAGCCACCACCACCGCCTCCGCCGCCTCCGCCGCCTGCCCCACCACTAAAACCGCTCGAAGCTGAGGCTGGCGCCGCGAACGAACTGTTCATAGCATCTACAGAACTGGCTAGACTACTCGCTAAGTGCACCACACTGAATGTTGACCAATTCCCGCTATACCAATCTGGCGGCGTAGTGTAAATACTTTCAAACTGCCTAGCCCATTGTTGCTCGACGCCGAGTACCATGGCGTACGGTAACAATTTCTCGAATAGCTCTACGGTTTTACTGGGTTCGGCTGATTGTGGAGCGTATGGCGCGCTAGGGCTCTGCAACATGGCAATACGGTCTTTTTCGGCCGTATTTAGATATACTCTCAGTCCCTCAGCAGCATCTTTGGCAGCGGCGCCTTTGGCGGTCCGACTGGGCATTAGGACTGCAAAAATAAAAACAATACTAGCGCTTACTACTAGGCTGATTGTGAAGACGATGCCGATAGCGTTGAAGCCGTAAAATGCAACCAAAAATAGCGCTACAGCAATGACGAACCAAATATTGCCCGCTTTGTCAGGATTCGAAGTAAAGTACCCTTGGGTGGTTAGCGCTTCCGGAAGCATTTTTTGGACCTTGGTCAAGGTCTTGGAAAAACTGCTTTTTAGACTGGATATTTCGACTTCTTTGCCCGCCAAGGCTGGCTGGTCGATGGTTGCCTTTGAATCAACGGTAGTTTTTCTAAACTTAGCTAATGGGCCTGCAAGTATGCCTGATGCAGTCGGGTGGGCTTTCATTGCAGCCTGGATATCGGCTAGGTCCATGGCTGGTGCGGCGGTTTTAAATATACCCTCCAAAATAACTGTTTCATGTGGCGCCAAAGTGTCGTTCGGCGGCTGGGGTAAAAGTATTAGGGTGTATATAGCGCGTTTACCAAGGCCTAAAATTCCATCTGACTTCGATTCTTGTATGCGAAGATACTTTCGAATTGCCAAATCAATTATTGTGGCCGAGACCGCGTTCTTACCGAGCTTATTGTGTAGGATTACGTCTAAATCGGCTGGCTTGAGTCCGTCCGGCGGTTTATATTCTGGAATAATGGTACCCCGACCTTTGGCGTCTCGTCCTTTGCGGTACCACACACCACCAGCTAGCATCAATGCGGCGAGTGGCGCGGCGATGGCCGACAAAATCTGCCTAGCGTAATCATTCCAGTAATCCGCTATGCCCGGCTTCGAAAAATAACCAGCCGGAATTGTGCTGTTGAGGGTTAGCGTTTCGCCGCCGTTTAATGGGCGGGTACTCGCAAATGTCGTATTGCCATTATTGCTTGCAACAATACAATCACTGCTTGAGCTGCGCACTAAGCCAGTAAAGCACTTCTCATCTGTTAATCGACCCGCTAGGCTACTTGGAACGTGCAACTGAGCCGTGACTGCAGTGGCTTTTTGCTGCCACTCTGTACCGTTCACATTCCAATCAAGTTGCGCCGTGTCACCGACGAATCGAATGACATTCTGGACTTTGTACTCAATATTGTAGCGATGCACGCCCGTGATTGTGCGATCGGCATCACCGATTTTTATCACCTTATTGTCGTTGCTCGTTGAAGTGGTATAGTTCTCGGGCACGCCATCTCGGGTAACCGCTTTCACCTGTACATGCTGTGGCATGGAATTGTATTTAGTTGGAATCGCTCGAAAAATACCGTGATTATAGCCTGCGAACGTGATGGTTATTTGCTCTTGGATTGTCAGGGTTCCTTGCGGGTCGTCTTGGCCAAGTGTATAGTCGGCCGCAAAAGTATCGATTGTAAAGTTGTTAGCGTCCGCGGCCACCGATGACACCATCGAGCTGGCTAACACTACGCTAAGAACAAATCCAAGGATACCATTTCGTAGTTTCATGTTTTTAGACAAATTATGTTTGTGACTTGCTAGTCAAGGTGCTAAGTACGGTATCGACTAACCCAGCCCGTGCCGTGCCACTAAAGTCGTGGTCAGCGCGTTCCACTGTAAACATAGACACCGATGGCATAGTAATTAGTTCCGTGTAGTCAGCATCCTGAAGCACCTCATCTGAATCAGCTAAAATGATTGTATAGGGCCGAAATAAGGCGAGCTTAGCCAGCTCCCCTTCGGCGTCGACGCTGACTAGTTCGGCGAGTATTGTGTCGTCAGCCAGAGTGGTCGTACCGTCGCTTCGTGGAATCAGCCAAGTATGCCCCTCGTGGGAGGCGCCAGGTCTACGGGTGTAGAGTTCAGCAAAGTGCAGACCAAGTGATAATGGCGGTGACAACAGTATGATGGCGCCTGTTTGCTCAGGCGCTAAGCTAGCAGCTGTTAAAGCACCCATCGAATGGCCGACGATGTGAATATGCTCGACGGCGTCCTGGAGATGGACCCATGTTAGTACTGCCTCGAGGCGCAATAGACGTTCATTAAAGCCCACTACAAACTGCGTATTCGCTAGCGCATCGATGACGTCATAGTCGAACAACACGTAGCCCCAACCTGCTGGTAGGGCGGCCACTATATCGCTAAACATACCCCGGGCATCACGTCGCACCCCAAAGCCATGGCTAAACACCACCATCTGTGGTGCTAATTCATACTCAATTGCAACACTGCCTTGTCCCACCGGTAGCGTTAGTTGCATGACGCTATACGGTCTCCGCCCCGACGGAATTGTGAGCTGCTGATGCGGCCTCGGCTAAGAAGTTACTGACTTCAGCGTCGGTGAGCGTCCGCTCGTAGCTGGCTATACTTATTCGGAACGTCACCTGTTTGTGCTCAATATCATCGGGGCGCTGGAAAATGCTAGTCGGTTCCATCGTTAGTAAAGCCTTGGATGGCACCGTTTTTTCTAAAGTATTCCGGACCACTGCTGCCAATGATTGATATGATGCACCGCTAGTGATGCGGAGGGTTAGGTCTTGCGTTACGCTAGGGAATCGTGACAATGCCTTGTACGGTGTGCTACCTGATGGCTTCAATAGTACGAGCGGATCAATCTCGAAACCGGCAGTTGCTGCCGGTAACTTGAGGGCTTTAGTGACGCTCGGGCGATATTCACCAACGACACCCCATATCATGCCAGCAGTCTCAGATTCTGAGATATCGACGAGCACTGCACTGCGGCCCGGTTCAAACGGCGCGATCATTTGTTCGAGCCATGGATTTTTATATAGCTCAGCGTCCTGGAGTGATACTAATTTAATCGTATCCGTCACCCTAAAGCTGCGCAGTACCCAATCTAAATAATGACGGACTTGATAGTACGGTGCGGTTTTTGTTGGCAGCTTCGTGGCGTATACCACACTAACGGCGTTGGCTTCTTTAGGTACACCTTCCTCGGTATTGTCTATTTCGCCTTGGATGTGTGACTTGCCCAGCTCAAATAATACAAATTCATCATGGCCAGCCTTTATATTGGGCTGTACCTTTTCGAGAACACTTGGAGTCAAACTCATCCTATAGTATTGGAGGCCGGGGCTCAGAGCGTTACTAAGCTTATAAGCCAGAGACTTGTCTTGACCTACTTTATCGAACAGATCACCATGGACGAAACTATAGGTCAATATTTCGTTGGCGCCAGCACGACTTAACACGTCACGCAGCTGTCCCTTGAGCTCGAACAGTTGGTTTTTAGCTACGGGTGCTATGCTGCGCATTGGCAGTATTTGCGGAAGGTGTTCAAAGCCATAAAGTCGACCAATCTCTTCGACAACGTCTTCTCTAGTCTCGACATCAGTTCGCCAGAATGGTGCAGTGATACTCATGTTCATACCGTCAATTTGTACCTTAAACTCAACGTTTTCGAGCAACTGCTTCATTTCGTCCGCCGAGAGCTGAAAGCCAAGCCGCAGGTTTATAAAATCGGTTGTTACTGGAACGGGGGGGTGCACCCACTCACGACCCTCAACTTGGCTCACATCAACAACCTGACTGGCTACTCTACCTTGAGCCAGCCGTTGGATGTCATCGACGATTTTTGCCATCACTGCTAGGTTTTGCAATGGACTTTGACCCTTATTAAACCGCGTGACTGCGTCAGTGAACAGGCCGTGGGCCATTGAAGTCCGGCGAATGGAGTACATATCGAAAGTACCAACTTCTATGATGATGTTCGTGGTTTTGTCATCAACTTCAGTTTCTGCTCCACCCATCACGCCAGCCACACCAATGAGTTGCTGATCGGTAGCGATCATAATTGCTTCCTGACGAGGATCAATCGTTTTGCCGTTCAGCAAGGTGATTTTTTCACTTTCCCGCGGATTACGAATTACTATTTGAGCTGTGTCGCCACTACTTAGTGCTTTCACTTTGTCATAATCATAGGCATGGATTGGTTGACCGGTCAGTAGCATGTAGTAGTTCGTCAGGTCGACGATGTTATTTATGGAGCGCATGCCGAGCCGGCTAAGTTCTGTTTGCAACCACGCCGGACTAGGAGAGATCAAAATGTTGCTCATTGCAATGGCAGCAAACCGTGGCACTTCACTCGGTAGCTCGTTCGACACATTGAACATGAGCTCAGTGCCGTCAATGGCTGGAAATACTGGATTCATAACATACCAATCGGGACTGTGGAAAGCCAATTGTTGGATACCACTTGCCTCACGGGCTACACCCAATTGACCGAAGCAATCAGGTCGGTGCGTAAACATCTTGTTTTCGATATCAATCAGGTAATCGTTCAGTTTATAGGCTTCGGCAAACGCATCGCCTGGTTTTGCAGTAGTACTGTCGATTTCCAGAATACCTTCATGGTCATCACTAATAGCTAATTCTTTGGCTGAGGCTAGCATGCCGTTACTTACGACACCACGAAGTTCGCGGGCCTCAAGTATGAATGGATCGCCAGCAACACTGTCTGGAACGGTAGCACCGGGCGGGAGCCACGCTACGAGCATACCTTCGCGGACATTAGGCGCACCACAGACGACTTGGACGTTGCCGTCAGCATCTCGATCAACATTGGCTGTCATGCCACCATCATCTACCGAACAGACATGCAAACGATCAGCATTTGGGTGATCTTGGCACTTCACGATCTTCGCCACCACTACTCCCTGGTACTTCGCGCCGACATCTTCAACAGCTTCGACGCCGCCAAGCTGTGAACCAATACGTGTAACTAAATCGGCTATAGGCAGGTCTAACCCTTGACCACCGAACTGCCTGAGTTTTTGAACGCTTATTTTCATGCGAATTGCCTCAAAAAGTCTAGTTTGG
This sequence comes from Candidatus Saccharimonadota bacterium, assembly GCA_014377695.1. GTDB lineage: Bacteria > Patescibacteriota > Saccharimonadia > Saccharimonadales > UBA4665 > JACMPA01. Next base: position 14,244 of record JACMPA010000009.1, on the reverse strand, counting down.
CAGAGTGGAAATTACGCACGTCTTCGATACCATTTTTCATCATCACTAGGCGGTCGATACCACAGCCCCAAGCAAAACCAGTATAGACCTCTGGATCAATGCCGGCCGCGTGAAGAACGTTAGGGTGGATCATGCCACAGCCGAGTAATTCGATCCAACCGGCTTGACCGCAAATACTACAACCAGCTTTGTCGCAGAACGGACAGCTGAGTGAAAATTCGAAAGACGGTTCGGTGAATGGGAAGTAGTAAGGCTGCGTCGCAACCTCTAACTCTTTGCCGTAATACTCTTGCAAAAATGTCTTCAGGGTCGCAATGAGCATGCCAGCGTGCACACCTTTGTCGACGTAGATTCCTTCGAGTTGGTAGAACGTATGTTCATGGCGAGCATCAAGGTCTTCGTTCCGAAATACTCGGTCTGGTACGATGACGGCGATAGGTTCGTCCTTATCGAGGTTTGTCTTGTATTTTTGCATCATGCGGTTCTGCATAGTGCTAGTGTGGGCCGGTGCAATCAAACGTTTGCCATCTGCCGCCGTTTGCTCGGTCATAAAGGTATCGTAATCATCCCGAGCCGGGTGACCATCTGGAAAATTAAGTGCTTCAAACATGTGGTAATCATCATCAATTTCGCGTGATTCGCTAGCATTAAAACCCATTCGGTAAAAGATGTCGAGGATCTTGTCGCGTTCAGCCATCAGTGGATGGATACTCCCGGTATTGCTAGGCAGCATCTTTGGTGCGATGGAATTGATGTCCATTGGCGCGGTAACATCAATCGCTGGTAAGGCCTCGGCTTCATCAACACTGGAGGCGAGAGTAACTTCTAATTCTTGACGCAGCTGGTTCACGGCCTGACCATAGGCGGCTTTTTGCTCATTTGGTAGTGTTTTGAGCGCGCCGAATAGACTACGGAATTCAGGGCTGCGAAGTAGCCCTGAATCGCCGCTGGCGGCGCGTGCTTTGAGCGCGGCAACAAGTTTTTCGTCTATCATTGAGCTTTATTGTACCAGAGGCAATGGGTTGGAGTCATGCCAGATACAAATCTTTCAATTGAATTTATTGCAGATCGTTGAGGTCGCTATCGAGCGTACTACCATTGACTGAATTATCGATGTCAGTAGATGAGGCATCGAGCGAGCTGGCGGCCTGCTTGAGATCGGCTTTGGATGCAATTGTAGCTGGAGCTGACGAGCTGGTATTGGCTAATGATGAGGAAGCAACAGTGTCGGTAGTTGCGCTCTTTTGCGTTACTGTATAGCCGGCAACCGCAATGACACCGACCACCAATAGCCCAACGGCTACGACTACAAGGTGTGATCCTGATTGATTAAGACGTTTCATTACTGCGTACCCCCATCATTGGTTTCAGCTGTAGCTTTTGCAGTGAGCAGTGTTTTAACAAGTGTCTTCAATGATGCGCGATATGCTTGCAGTGATGTTCGGGCATCGGTGGTGGCAACTTTAACATTGGCTAGTGTGCTAGCTGGATCCGGGCTCGCACAATCAATTTTAGTTCCAGCTAGGCTACTTAAAGCAGCTGTCGCGGCAGTGGCTGTTGCTTGTTTAGCAGTTGTATCGGCTACGAGACTATCAAAATTGCTTACCTCAAGTTGGGCGGTCGTCTGGTAAGTCTGCACTTTACTGAATAGGCTATTGAAGGCATCAAGGTGCCGCTGCGCTCGGGTACCTAAGGCATCGAGCCGGGTATCGATACCTGTTTCGCGGGCCTGGCAGGCTTTTTGGCGCTGTTCAGTGGTCCGCTGTTTGCCAGTTTGACGTTTGTCTGCCAATAGCTTGGCGGCTCGGTTCTTCAATGAATCGCCTGGCATAATCTTGATTGGTGCAGCGTCATTATCATCTACAGCGTCCTGTGTGCCTACCGCGTCATTGGACTCTTGCTCGGACAGAGTTGTCGCGTCGCGACCTGAAGTGTTAAGCGGGTTAGACGATCCAGATATTGATTCTGGGGATTGGCTTGTGCCGTTTGTACTACTGGTATCACTACTGCGGGCGGCATAGACGCTGGCCGGTGCAAGCATCATAATGCCAGCTACTAACGGTGCTGCGACGGTCAGACGGATTGGGTTGTTGAAATTAATCACGTAGTTTTCCTCTATATTACTGTACTGCTCAGTATAATCATTAGGCTAACGTTTGCAATCTTTTGCCAGTGGTCGGTACAATGGTGGTATGGCAAACTTCTCATTTGATGCAGAAAGTGACTTCGACAAGGCTGAGATGAACAATGTCTTCGATCAGGCAGAGCGTGAAATGACTTCACGCTACGATTTTAAAGGTACGCCCGCAGCTATCGAGTGGTTAGATGACAAAAAAGGCATCAAGGTGGTTGGCAGTGGCGAATGGCAGTTAGATGCTATTCTGGATATCGTCCGCAAAAAACTTGCGACGCGCGGGGTGTCACAAAAAGTACTTGATACGTCCAAAGATATTGTTGAGTCTAATCTCAAAACCTCTAAAGAGGTACCGTTCAAGCAAGGTTTAGACCAAGACAAAGCTAAAAAAATCACTAGCCTTGTCCGTGATCAATTTCCGAAAGTAAAAACCCAAATTCAAGGTGACGTGGTTCGGGTTACCTCTACCAGCAAAAATGACCTTCAAGACGTCATGCAGGCTATTCGAGCCGCCGATTTTGATTTCCCTGTTAATTTCACCAATTACCGCTGAACCGAGGCCTCATAATCGGCAGCAAGTTTCCTCGTTCAGGTGCGGTATACTTGAAAGCATATGCAAGATAAAAAGCAGCTACTCACCGCCGCAAAAACAGTTCTAAAAGGTAATGACCGTGGCAACTACACGATGCCAGCGCCAGATTTATACCCGCACCAATGGCTGTGGGACAGCTGCTTCACAGCAATCGGCTTGCGCCACCTGGACATAGACCGCGCTAAACTGGAGATTACCAGCCTATTGGCCGGACAATGGCACAACGGCATGCTGCCAAACATTATATTCAGAAGCGAGAACCGGTACGCCGCCGATCGTAACGCCTGGAACAGCCGAGTAAACCCCGAGTCACCGGATCACCTCAGTACCAGTGGAATTACTCAGCCACCGATGCTAGCTGAAGCCATCGTTCAGATCGGCTCCAAACTAAAAGCATCGGAACGACGGAGTTGGTATAAGACGACTTGGCCTGCTCTGCTGGCCTACCACCAGTGGCTGTACGAAGACCGCGATCCGCACGATGAAGGTTTGGTGCTACTAGTTCATCCGTGGGAAGCTGGCCTCGACAACACACCACCGTGGACGACTGAACTTCGTGAGCACCTCTTACCAGGTTGGATACGCTTGCTCAAATCACTTGGTCTATTAGGCCTTGTAGGTTTGTTCCGTCGAGACACACAACACGTGCCTATCGACGAGCGTTACACAACTATCGAGGTCTTAGCACTGTTTGATGGTCAGCGACGACTGCGACGTAAAGCGTATGTAACCGACAAAATTATTCCCCACGCACTGTTTAGCATCGAAGACCTAACCTTTAACAGCATATTGGTCAGAGCCAATGAGCATGTAATTGCTATCGCTAAGGACATTCGTGTCGAACTTCCGGACGAGCTGGTTGCCCACATCAGAAAGACCCGGCGTAGCCTTGAGGAACTGTGGGATCCGTATGCCGGGCAATACTTTTCGCGCGATTTCGTAACTCACAATTTGATCAAGGAGCCATCTATTGCTGCATTTATGCCGCTATACGCGGGGTCTGTTTCTAAAGAGCGCGCCAGACAGATTGTAGCCCTGCTCGAGAATGACCACTTGTTTGGGACTGCCTACCCAGTACCGAGTGTTCCACTTAATTCAAAATGGTTTGATGCTAAACGCTACTGGCAAGGACCAACTTGGGTAAATACAAACTGGTTGATAATAGATGGCCTAAAGCGATATGGCTATGACGACCATGCAGCCGCGCTGACCGAGATGACCTTAGAGATGGTTAGCCAGAGTGGCTTCGCCGAATACTTTAACCCACTAACCGGTGCAGCCGCTGGCGCCAACAACTTCAGCTGGACCGCAGCCTTAACCATAGACCTTCTAAAGACGTAGCTTAGTCGTCGAGGAGTGTTGGCCGGTCCAGCAGGGCCGGCTCGACCGACGCCTCAGCGTCGGTTATCTTTACAATGTCACGATCAATTTTTCCGAGTTCTTTGTACGTGGCATTGTAATGATTGACCGTTGTACCAAGGGCACTGCCTAGCTTCAGCATGTAAGCGTTATGAGCCACCAAGTGTTTACTCAGTTGCTCAATGTTTTTTCGTATTTTTTCGGTGTCTTTGTGTATCTCGATACTACGAAGGCCCTGCATAATTGTTTGCAGCATGGCACTCAGCGTGCTCGGGCCGACGATCGTGACCTTTTTTTCGCTGGCGTATTGAATTAAATTGCGACCACTGACATTGCCCAGACCAACTTTATTTGCTAACAGGTCATAATAAATAGCTTCCGAAGGAATAAACATCAAGGCCTGATCGAGCGTACCTTTGCCAGGCAAAATGTATTTGCTGGTCTCGTCGATACGCCGCTTGAGATCTTCCTTAAAAATTTTCGCTAATGATTCTTGTTCCTCTGGTTTTGCTTCGAGCAGCCGACTATAGTTTTCCAGGCTGAACTTACTATCTAAGGGAAGTATTTTGTCGTCCAGGATGATCGCCGCATCGACGATCATGCCTTCGGCAATCTTGTATTGCAATTGAAACGCGCCTGGTGGCAGCGTGTTCTTTAGAATCTGTGCTAGGTAAAACTCGCCCAGTACCCCGCGCTGCTTAGGGTTTTGTAGCACGTTTTGTAACGACTTTAATTCATTAGCAATATCGCCAACATTCTTGTTTGTGCCTTCCAGCTTAGTGAGTTTTTCAGTCACGTCCTGCAAAATCCTGATGCTAGCGGCCGACTGTTGGGCAATCTGCCTACTACTGGCATTTGCCTGATCATTCATCTGCTTTTGGACGCCGTCTTTGAGCTGCGTTATGTCATTACTCAGTTGCGTCAGATCCTGTTTAAGCAGCAGCGCGGTGTTGTCGCTTTTGGGAACCGCCTGCCCACGAATAACCACCCATACCAGCACTGCTACTAACAACCCCAGAATAACCACCGCATATGTCATATCCGTAGTATATCAGGCCACCTGCAAACTTAAAGCTATACGAAGCGTGTAATAGCAAAAATAAATACTACGCCCAGGACCGTCGTTGCGATTGTCCAATACGACGAGTGCTTGCTGTGTGCCTCGGGTAATATTTCGCTGGCGCCGATATATAGCAGAAACCCGGCAAAGAAACCTAAGTATAATGGCAGCGCACTGTCGGGGATCGAAAATAACAATGTGCTTAACGCGCCCAGAATGGGCGCGAGGGCATCCAGGATCAAGAACATAAAAGCTTTTTTAGTTTTATTCTTATTAAGGAGCATCAGGTTCACGGTATTCAGACCATCGGTGAAGTCGTGGGCGATTACGGCGATGGCTACAGCGATGCCGACCGTATTGCCAGCCTGAAAGCCGAGGCCGATACCGATGCCGTCCAGGAAACTATGCCCGATGAGGGCGATTGCGCTGGCAACGCCGACTTGCGGATGATGGTGCTCTTCATATTCGCCTTCCTGGTGATGGTGGATCAGGATGCTCTTCTCGATGATATGGAAGATCATGAACCCGGCCACCAGCGCGATCATGGCTCCGGTCGGTGCGAGATGCTGCGACTCCAGAGACTCGAATATTTCTGGAAGAAGGTCAAAGGCCACCACTCCCAGCAGTACCCCAGCGGTGTAGCCCAAGAAACGATGTAGATTGTCTTTATTTTTGAGGCCAACCAAGCCACCGGTCAAGGTGGACACAAAGGTTCCAGCTGCTAAGAGAATTGGAAGCATAACGAACTTTCTATTATTATATTCTGCGCCAAGTGTATGCCCGCTCATCAATTTTTGCAAATTAGTCGCAATTTTTGCTATGATTGCAACATGCCATCATCCAACCAACAGATGAAATTTGCCCTGAAGTCTACCGGCCACAGTATCACCGTGCCGCGAAAGCAGCTTTTCAAAACGCTGCAAGCCCATGAGGCCCAGACAATCCATGAACTTGTTGCTCGCTGCCCTACCGTCGACCGCGCCACCATATACCGCACGATAGAACTTTTTGAGGAGCTGGGGATTGTGCAACGGCTACAGATTGGCTGGAAATACCAGCTAGAGTTGACCGATTCTTACGTGCATCATCATCACCACTTGGTATGCACACGCTGCGGCGCAATTATTGCTTTGGCTGAAGACGCTGAACTTGAAGCCCGACTAATTACACTAGCGGCTACTGCGGACTTTACAGCTAGCGATCATCAACTAGAAATTCGCGGCCTCTGTTCGAACTGTCATTAAAACCGACTATCGATACGCATGAAGCCCTCAGCGTAGCGGGCACCGACCTTGGCACCCCATGCAGCGGCACGTTCGCCTAGCATGTCCTGCATCTGAGCGCGGTTATCGAATTGGCTGCTATGCAGCATAATGGCATCAATCTTTCGTTCAAACGTGGAACTGACGTCGACGTAATAATTCTGCTCGGAGAAATTTGTGAGTAACAGGTGCAGCGTTTTGTGTGGCGCAAGTCCCTCGTCTCGGAGCAGCTCCGGTAAGCTAAGTCGGTCGCGGGCCAGTGGGTAAAAAGCATCAATAGTAGCCATACCGGCAGCCCGATGATCGGTATGATTGATCATGCCGAAGTCTGCTTCGTAAATGACCGTAGGGTCCATTGTTACCACCGTGTCTGGCTTAACTGTCCGAATAATACGAGCGACATCGCGCTTGACATCTTGAGTCACTTCTAACATTCCGTCGGTATGGTGTCCAAAGAATACGTGTTTAGCGCCGAGCAAAGCTGCTGCGTCGCGTTGTTCTTGCTCTCGCAAAGCGGTCAGTTGTTCACGGCTAATGCTTTCATCGTCGGAACCACAACTACTGTCTGTCAGAATTAAGTAATAAACATCGGCACCTTCACTGGCCCAGCGTGCTAGTGTGCCACCGCAGGTTATATCCACGTCATCAGCGTGAGCGCCGACGGCAAGTACGACTTTTGGCGTGTAATATTCTTTTGTGCTCATAAACCTAGCATAGCGCAGCTACCTAGAGCGAGCAACCGGCATGCTAAAATGAATCAGTTATGGCTCAAAAAACTCAAACAACCCAGATGAAGAGTGGCGGACTCGACCCAGATGTTAGGTTTTTGCTAGCCAACGAGCGCACACTATTGGCCTGGATTCGAACTGGTTTGGCTCTTCAGGCCGGCGGCTTTGCACTGGCGCACTTTAGCGATGGCGGCGTGGGTAGTGAGGTTGCGGGAATACTAGCTATCTTATTCGGTGGCTTTATGGCAATCATCGGCTATAACCGCTTTCGTGTGGCCGATACCGCAATCCGGAATGGCGTCCTACCAAAACAAGGAGCCGGCCCAAAACTAGAAGTGGCAGTAGTCGTTCTAACGGCAATCGTGCTGGCCGGGGTCGAAGCCTGGCAACATTAATATGTCGTAAGCCATAGGTGACGGTGTATTGATAAATATTCCCGGCATTTTCTGCTACTATAAGGTGATGAATTATTTCCGTCATGGAGAAGCCATTCTTACTACATGATAGGGTTGATACTCTTAGCAATTTCCCTTTTACTCGTAGCCGGTTGCGGTTTATTCGTGGCTGCCGAATTCGCCCTGATTGCCGTAAACCGAAACACGGTTGAGCGCCTTGCAGCCACGGGTGATGCTAAGGCACGTGGGGCCCAGCGGGCCCTCACTACATTATCGACACAACTTTCCAGTGCCCAAGTCGGCATAACTATCACCAACTTGGCTATCGGTTTTATGGCCGAACCAGTTATCGCGTCATTACTGGAGCCCTCTCTGCAAAACACCAGCATATCTGCGGACGCGGTACATGGGATTGCTCTGACGGTGAGTTTGATAGTAGCTACAACAATCACGATGGTTTTTGGTGAACTAATACCTAAAAACATTGCCCTCGCGAAGCCGCTGGCGACCGCTCGATTTACGCAGGGACCATTGCAGTTATTCAGTAAAATCATGAAGTATCCAATTATTGTCTTAAACGGCAGCGCCAATTTCCTGCTCAAACAGTTTGGCGTCAAACCACAGGAAGAATTAGCTTCGGCTCGCTCAGCCGATGAATTACTATCATTGGTTCGACGATCAGCCGAAAAAGGCACGTTAGCAAAGGAAACGGCTTTGATGCTGGAACGTTCACTAACGTTTGGTGATCTAACGGCGCTAGATGTAATGACGCCACGGGTGCGGGTCCAGGACGTCCGGATAGACCAATCGGTAGCAGACGTATTGAAGCTAGCTAGCTCGACGGGCTTCTCCCGGTTCCCCGTCTATGGCAAAAACCTCGATGACGTCCGGGGTGTTGCTCATATAAAACATGCCTTCAGCATACCCCGCGAACTACGTGAGACCACCCGTGCTGAGCAGATCATGCGACCTCCCGTGCTCGTGCCGTCTAGTATCCAATTAGAACCCTTAATGGAGAACTTGAGAGCTGGCGGATTACAGATGGCTATCGTAGTGGACGAATTTGGCGCCGTCGATGGGATCGTTACAATCGAGGACTTGCTCGAGGAATTAGTCGGTGAGGTTAAAGATGAGCACGATCACTCCAGTGCGGCTATCCGTAAACAGGCCAGTGGTGCATGGCAGCTTTCGGGCTTACTGCGGCCAGATGAAATTGGTGAAGAATTAAATATATATTTACCAGAAGAAGGTGAAGTTGAAACCATTGCTGGCTTGTTTACCCACCATCTAGAGCGCATACCGAAAGTTGGTGATAAGATCGCATTACAAGGGATCGACCGTGATGGTAACGATTTAGCGGTAGTCTTACTTATCGAACGGATGGATGGTCATCGGATTGATCGACTTCAAATGACGCTGCAGCCACAGCAATCCGAGGTGTCTTCGTGAGCACCGGACCTGGATTACTTTTAGCGGCCGCCATGTTGATCGGTAATGCATTCTTCGTCGGTGCCGAATTTGGACTCGTTTCGGCTCGTCGCAGCAATATCGAGCTAAAGGCATTGAACGGGTCCCGAGCTGCCAAAGCTACCCTTAAAGCCATGGAGCAAGTTTCACTCATGTTAGCTGGCGCGCAGTTAGGCGTTACGCTGTGTAGTCTTATCTTCGGTGCGGTCGGCGAGCCCTTAATTGCCCATTTGTTAGAAAAACCTTTTCAAGCGCTCGGTTTGACCGACTTGTGGCTCGAAACAGTTTCCCTGGTACTGGCGCTCGGCCTAATGGTATACGCACATGTCGTGATCGGTGAGATGGTCCCCAAGAATTTAGCGTTGAGCGAACCGACACGAGCGGCGCTTATTTTAGTACCGCCCCTATTCCTACTAGTGAAAGCCTTGAGTCCGGTCATCGTATCACTAAACGCAGTGGCAAACGGTTCTCTGAGGCTGCTGGGGATTCGGCCGAGACAAGAGATAGCCAGTAGTTTTAGCCGTGATGAGGTGGCTGGCTTTGTGAAGGAATCACATTTAGGGGGCTTACTTAGTGAGGAAGAGGAGCATTTACTTTCCGGTACATTGGACTTTGAAGGTCGAACCGTTAAATCTGTCATACTACCGTTCGATAAAGCTGTGATTACTTCTACTAAACCAACGGCCGAAGAAGTCGAACGGTTCGCGACCACTACCGGTTATTCACGCTTCCCGGTTGCTGGCAAAAAAGGCAGCTTGCGCGGCTACGTTCACCTCAAAGATTTATTACAAATAGCCGATGATCAAATTCAGCAAGCGCTCCCCGGTCGGTTTATTCGTCCGCTCGCTACCGTCAAGGCTTCCACGTCACTGCGCAGTGCCCTAGCCGTCATGCAACAGTCCGGTGCACACATTGCACAGGTTACAAACGGTAATGGCAAATTGTTAGGCGTGGTAATGCTCGAAGATGTACTGGAGGAACTAGTTGGCTCAATTCGGGACGATACTCGTAAATAAGTCACCGTACGTAGCTAGCCTTAGCGCCTATGTGAGCGGCTAGCTCGCAGACGAACTACACTCATGTACAATCCAAAAGCAATCAGCCACACAGTCTGCGGATAGCCAGCGACGCGCTCCATACCACCGCGACCAAGCCCAATGGTCATATCAAACTGAAACAGAGCGAATGCAACTAACGAAACTGTCCCGGAAAGCGCAGTGTAAAGCCGAAAGCTAGGCCGCACGCTACGCAGCGAGGCAGCGATGACTAGTAGGCTGACGTTACCTATCACTAACGCTAGGAACGCTCCCAGGCCGTGCATAATGGCTATAGTATTCTCTGGAAATACCCCCACAAACACAGTGCCAATACCTGATAAACCCATGAAGCTAAAGCCAATTATTGAACCACGGGTCTTCTCAAATTCTTGATAGATAACTAACGCACCAACGGCCATAGTTGTACCTAATACGATAAATGATGCATTCATCAGACTATGGTGCGGTGAGCAGACGTAGCGCCCAGCGTATTGCCCACAGGCCGTATTACCCAGGTCACTAATAAGGTTTAGGCCCCAGTCGTACGGACGCGGCCAAGCCCGTGCTACCACAAACTGAATGATGAAATACTGTGCACTGAGTGTCCACACAATTGGCCCGATCAATGGGTATCTATTCGAGTATTCGAGTATTTTCTGGCGCAGCTTCATAATCAGCTCAATACGTCCTATTGGTACAATGCAGCGTCATCAATCAATGATTGGACGTCGGTTTGGCTATCATTTATATCGGACTGCAGCTGTGTTAGGCTTTGCGTAAATTGGGCTTGAATTTGTTCGATCAACTTGCCTAAATCAACCGTCGAAGTTGGCGTAGCTATCTTTGGTGGCGTAGCACTCGGCGTCGTGGTCAAGTGCACCTGTACTTTTGATACGCCGCCACCCTTGCCATTTAGATCAGCCACAATAGCACCAGATTTCTTGTTCAATAGTATGTCGGCGCGGGCGTTTAAGTCCGTTGAGCCGTCGCCATGCAGATTGATATAGAACGGGATGATATCACCACCACTATACTTTTGCCCATATTCAACATAGTTCTTTTTGTTTTGTGTGTCGTATGATCGAATTTGGCGAATCAAACCATATTTGCCGCCGATCCACATATCTACCGTCTCACTCGATTTGATAGTACTAGCCTGCTTTTTGCATGATTTAGTGAAATCAGTTTTTGTTTGCGTACGGGCCGACTCATCACTGACATATTTTTTGGCAACCGCACTCCCAAATACTGTATCGGCAAGTGGTGTACAAAATTTCTTAGCGTTTGCTGAATTGATCCCAACTCGGTAATGACTAGCCGAAACGCCTGCAACGTCGTCTTTGCCCAAGTATGCTTGGTTAACTAACAAACCTTTGTCGGTGTCGCCGGTCAAGATGTATTCATTTGCCAACTTGTTCAAACTTTTAGCCAGTTCAACAACATCTGCAGTCGTGGGACTCGAACCTTTATCTGTCGTGGCCGATCCAGATGCAGTACTAGAAGCTGATTCAAGGTAGGTTGAGCTTAACTGTAGCCATCGTCCGTCATACTGGCTAATACCCGGCAAAAATGCATCAGCACCGAGGTTTTTGATACCCACTAGTTGTAGGTAGATATCTGGGTACTGCTTGCCGCTCGACAGCGACGATATCAACTTGAGCGTATAGGCTTGATCAGTTGTACCCGTTTGCTTACGAGTCGCATCAATACTCAACTCCGTTGCATTCGCACTCGTTTTACCATCCATTGTTGCCGAGATGTTACCAATCGAGTCAGCATTTAGGTCGGCTTTACCGGTGAATACTTGGTTCTGGTATTTGGATTGTGTGCCAGGTTGGCTGGCGTCGTTAACGATCATACCGAGCGCGGTGCCAGTTCGCTCCAAGCCACGCGTAAAAACATTCGCTGGTCGGCTTGGCAGATACAGTCCAAAGACCCCACCACTGAGTAGTAGAAGTACTACGCCGGCAAGCACGCCGGCGACAATAAACTTCTTTTTACGGCGTATAGGTGTAGCGGTTTTGGTGGGTGGGCCATTGGCAATTGTAGCATCAGAAGTCACGGCTAATACTGCATTAGCATTGGTACCGGCGACAACTGGACTAAATTCTAGAGCAGCTGGACTATTTTCCACTTCTGGCGTGCCAGTGGGTTCAATTTGAGTTGTCTGAGGGTCCTCGGTAGTGTTTGTTACCGATTCATCTATCGCACGGTCTTCGTTTTCGTTTGCTGCAGCAACATCTGGCGCAACGATATTTCCGGAGACCGCAACGGCGGTGGCTTCGTCATTCTGATTGTTTGGTTTAGTTTCCGGTACAGGAGTTTGAGTACTCTTAGGTGTTTCGGGCTTAGGATCCATTGGTGTTACATACCTTATCTTTTTTACTAGTATCGACTTGATCTAAGTGTATCAAATCAACCCGGCATGCCCCACGGCTATAATTCGGTACCCTTCCTAACTCGCCAATCGTGTCACCACGATGTAAACCTATATACTATACGTATGGATACTCGCCCACTCGCCGAAAGAATGCGCCCAGCTACGCTGGGTGATGTCATTGGCCAGGAGCATTTAGTAAGTGCCGGCAAGATCGTCCATGAAATAATTGCCAATAATCAACCGACGTCGTTGATATTATGGGGACCACCAGGCTCCGGTAAAACGACTCTGGCACGGATTATTGCCACCGAAACCGAAGCCGAATTCGTGGAGCTAAGTGCTGTCACCGCCGGCAAAGCTGATGTCGTCAAAGTAGTTGGCCTAGCCGAGCAAAATCGCCGCTTGGGTATGCGGACGATTCTGTTCGTGGACGAGATCCACCGGTTTAATAAAGCGCAGCAGGATGCGTTCTTGCCCCACGTCGAAGCCGGTACAATCATTTTGATTGGTGCGACCACCGAGAACCCAAGCTTTGAAGTTATCACCCCACTTTTGAGCCGTTCCCGAGTATTAGTTCTTGAGCCACTCGACAAATCTGCAATTATTACCGTTCTTGAACGAGCGGCTAAAGCATTAAATCTATCCGCCAAACTGCTACCAGCCAAAAGCATCGATTTATTAGCTGAGTTATCTGGTGGAGACGCTCGGGTTGCACTTGGTAATTTACAACTGGCCATGGACTTATCTGGTGGCAAAGTACTATCGCAGGAAGTAGTAAAGACCGCCGCCCAGAAACGCATTCCTGGCTATGATAAAGCTGGCGAGATGCACTACAACGTTATTAGCGCTTTCATCAAATCGTTACGAGGCTCATCGGTCGAGGGTGCGCTGTACTACATGGCACGAATGCTACAAGCCGGTGAGGATCCTAAATTTATAGCCCGGCGAATGGTCATATTCGCCTCCGAAGACATTGGTTTGTCCGGTAACGGAAGTCTAAGCTTAGCTGTAGCCACCTTTCAGGCAGTGGAGCGCATCGGTCTGCCAGAATGCGAATACAGTTTGTACCATTGTGCGATTGGGTTAGCGCGGTCCCAAAAGTCCCGTGAGGTAGCTAATTTGCTGAGTCAGTACAAAACGTTGGCCCGGGAGTACCCAGACTCACCAGTACCGCTTCATTTGCGAAATGCCCCAACCAAACTTATGAAAGATATCGGGTATACTAAAGACTATGAATGGCAAGCTAACTTCCAGCCTAAACAAGGATTTCTGCCTACCGATGTATCTAACCTATAACCTCGAGTAATCATGCCGAAACGTCCACCCGTTCAGGGCCAACAACTTGTTAATAATTTCCAGACTGCCCTGATTTCGCTGGACACCAGCCAAGCCGCTCAATTTGAAGCCGAGCGTTCCGAAAACGCATTAGTGGAACACTTGCGTACCATCAGCAGTGGTAGCTATTTGCAACCTGTCGCACTTGATGATGGCTCACAAGATGCCGTAACTCGGGCTAGCTTAGATGCTCACATAAAAAAGGTTCAAGCTGAACAGATTAATCAGCTCAATACCGAACAATTAGCCAATTTACAAGCCGTCGTCCTGGCCGACTTTAGGCGGCGTAAAGTACGCATCACCGTCGTCAATGCCAAACTTAAGCCAATTGAATCAATCTGGTATGACCAGAATACGGGGTACCGCAATAGTATCAATTCTCGAAAAACCGTCGTAGGGGTAATTGACGAAATATTGCTTGATAGGAATGCATTGGTCATCAAGCCAGTTGGACTCACCAGATTCATAAATAAGTCACTTACCAGCTTTGTCGTC